>JBOGYT010000141.1:0-7114 GCA_050696955.1 Solirubrobacteraceae bacterium
GCGCCGAAGCTCGGCGAGGTCGCCGGCCCGGCCGGCGAGGAAGAGCCCGCCGGCGAGACGTGCGTCAGGTCGAAGAGCACGGACGCGACGCACGGCACGCTCGTCAAGCCCTCCGGCAAGGCCGACCAGGCCAAGCACGGCGCGATCATCAACTCGTCCGCGAGCGCGAAGTCCGCGACGACCGGCTGCCAGCACACGCCGGCGGCCAAGAAGGCCTCCAAGAACAAGACGCGCACCGTGCGCGACCGCCCGGCGCCGACCGCGCTGCGCAACTCCGGCGGGCTCCCGACGACCGCCAACCCGACGACCTCGCTGGCCTCCCCGGGCCCGGTGCCGGTCGGCGTGCCGAACTTCTTCATCGACAAGTTCCGCATCCCGCCGTTCCTGCTGCCGATCTACCAGGCCGCCGGCATCCAGTACGGCATCCGCTGGGAGATCCTCGCGGCGATCAACGAGATCGAGACCGACTACGGCCGCAACCTGAACATCTCCTCCGCCGGCGCGCTCGGCTGGATGCAGTTCATGCCGGCCACCTGGCGCGCGTACGGCGTCGACGCCAACCGCGACGGCCGCAAGGACCCCTTCAACCCCGTCGACGCGATCTTCGCCGCCGCGCGCTACCTCAAGGCCGCCGGCGCCGAGCAGGACCTGCGGCGCGGGATCTTCGCCTACAACCACGCCGACTGGTACGTCGACTCGGTGCTCATGCGCGCGCGCCTCATCGGCGGGCTGCCGGCCGACCTCGTCGGCTCGCTCACCGGGCTGACCCAGGGACACTTCCCCGTGCACGCGAAGGCGCGCTACGCCGACGACATCTCCGAGCGCGAGGCTCAGCGCCGCGTCAAGACGGGCACGAACGCCGCGATGCCGGTCGAGTCGAACGGCGCGCGCCGCGGCATCAACATCTACGCCGACGAGCAGTCGCGTGTGATCGCCGTCCAGGACGGCAAGATCACCGCCGCCGGCGAGAGCACGCGCCTCGGCCGCTACGTGCGCATGCGCGACGTCTACGGCAACACATACACGTACGGCCACCTCGGGACCGTCGCGACGAAGGTCGCGGTGCCCAAGCGCAAGACGCAGAGCAAGGCGTCGATCGCCAACGAGCTCGAGCTGCCCAAGAACGATCCCAAGCCGAAGGCGGCGGCGAGCGCGGGCAAGCAGCTCTCCAAGAGGGCGGCCAAGCGAGCCGGGCGCGAGGCGGCGGCGGCCACGGATCCCGCGGCGATCGAGCCGGACACGGCTCCCCTCGTCAAGGAGCGCCTGTTCGCCCATCCGACGCGCGAGCGCGTGCTGCCCAACGGCGGCGCCAAGCAGCTGGCCGAGCTCGAGTACGCGCTCGGCGAGGACGAGAGCCTGCGCAACTACATCACCGGCGCGTACGGCCTGGACCGCGACGACGTCGTCCTCAAGCCGCTGGCCGTCGGCCGCAAGGTCATCGCCGGCACGGTCCTCGGGCGCATCGGCCGGACCTCCAAGAAGACCTCGCCGCACCTCATGTTCGAGATCCGCCCCGCCGGCCGCGGCGCACCGCGCATCGATCCCAAGCCGATCCTCGACGGCTGGAAGCTGCTCGAGTCGACAGCGATCTACCGCGCCCAGGGCAAGAACGCGCTCATCGGCCCCGACGCGCCCAGCGCGTCAATCGGGCAGATCCTGCTCATGAGCAAGGAGACGCTCATCCAGCGCGTGCTCAACAACCCGCGGATCGAGATCTACACCTGTGGCCGGCGCGACATCGAGGCCGGCGGAGTCGACCGGCGCGTGCTGGCGACGCTCGAGTTCCTCGCGAGCTCCGGGCTCAAGCCGACCGTGACGTCGCTGACCTGCGGCCACGGCTACTACACGTCGAGCGGCAACGTCTCGGCGCACAGCTCGGGCAACGCCGTCGACATCGCGAAGATCAACGGCATCGCGATCATGGGCCATCAGGGCGAGGGCTCGATCACCGACATCGCGGTTCGCCGCCTGCTGACGCTGCAGGGCACGATGAAGCCCGCGCAGATCATCACGCTCATGAAGTACGAGGGCACCGACAACACGCTCGCGATGGGCGACCACGACGATCACATCCACGTCGGCTTCCGGCCGCAGTTCGTTCCGGGCTCGCGCGACGCGCGCCAGCTCGAAGCCGTGCTCAAGCCCGCCCAGTGGATCAAGCTCATCGATCGCCTCGGGCGCATCGACAACCCGACCGTCCGCGTCAAGCCGTCGAAGTACTCGATCCGCGTCCCGGTCAAGCGGGCGTCGAGCTCGCACCGGGGCGAGTAGCCGCCGCGACCGGGTCGAGCCGGTCGCGCAGCTCTGCCCACAGGCCGGTATAGGCGCGCGCCGCCCGGCCGCTCGGCGCGAAGTCCGCGACCGGCGTCCGGTGGACGGCCATGCGCTCCACCTCGCTCGCGCTCGGGATCGCGGTCGCGAGCACGCCGTCGTGCGCGGCCGCCGTCTGCGCGACGAGCTCGCGGTGCAGCCGCTTGCGCCCGTCGGTCATCGAGAAGAACGCGAGGATCAGCGGCCCGTCACGCACCTCGTCGCTGACGAACCGGCGCAGCTGGTCGAACGTCCGCATCGACAGCGGCGATGGGATGAGCGGCACGAGCAGCACGTCGGCGGCCTCGAAGACGCTCTCGGATGCGAGCGATATCGCGGGCGGGCAGTCGAGGAAGACGTAGTCGTAGTCTGCCGTCAGCGGGGCGAGCACGCGCGCGATCCGGCGCGTCGGGCGCTTCGTCGCGTCCAGCGCGAGATCCATGTTGCGGTAGGAGAAGTCGGCCGGCAGGAGGTCGAGGCGCTCGTAGTCCGATCCCTTGATGAGCGCCGCCGGGTCGCTCTTGCCGCGCACGAGCTTGCCGCCGCCGCCCTTGATCTTGGGCTTGACGCGCAGCAGGAACGTCGCGGCGCCCTGGGGGTCGAGGTCCCACAGCAGCACGCGCGCGCCGCCGGCCGCGGCGAGCGCCGCGAGGTTCACCGCCGCCGACGTCTTGCCGACGCCGCCCTTGATGTTGTAGACGGCGATGACGGTCGTCATGCGAACGTGCGCTTGACGACCTTGCGCTGCTCGCGCGACGCGAACGCCCCGAAGCGCTCGGCGAACTCCGCGCGCGCCTGCTGCTGCTCGTCGGCGAGCCGCTGGACGAGCACGCCCATCGCCATGAGCGCCGCCGCCCCGCCATCGAGCTTGGCGACCTCGTCGCCGACCGAGCGCAGCTCGAGCGCCTGCACCTCGCGGTCCTGGAAGCGGCCGAGCACGTCCTGGAGCGACTTGAGCGAGGACACCATCGGCCTGTGCACGGCGGCGGGGTACAGCGACGCGAAGAACTCGAGCAGGTAGCGCAGCTCCTTGCCCTGCTTGCGCAGGTCGTGCAGCGCCTCGTGCGGACTGGCGTCGTCGATCGCCTCCCCCATCCGCACCATCCGCCTGTAGACCTTGGCGATCCGCGCGCCCGCGACCTCGCCGATGGGCCGCGCCGCGTCGGGGCGCTGCGCGTCCCCGCAGGTCGTGAGGCCGTCGAGGTGCTCGGCCCAGTCCTGGAGCAGGTTGTGCGTCTGCGGCGACATCAGGGCCGCGACCATCCGCGCCCGCTCGTCCTCGCGGCGGCGCTCGAGCAGCGCGCGCAGCGGTGCGACGTCGGGCGCGATCGTCGGCGGCAGGTCGCGCGTGAGCTCCTCGAACTCCAGCAGCTGGACATCGAGGTCGCGCGTCGGGCCGGTCACCGCCTGAAGCTCCTTGAAGCCCGCGCGGAAGCGGCGCAGCGGCTCGGGCTTGAAGACGCCGGCGAGCTCGCGCTGAAGCGCCCGCGAGCGGCGCACCGCGACGCGCAGGTCGTGCAGGAACTCGGTGTCGACATCCGCGAGCGTGCCGGGCAGGTTCGCCTCGATCGTCGCGAGCAGGTGCGTGAGCACCATGACCGCCGCGTTGTCCGCGCGCTGGCCGGGCCGCAGCTTGACGCGCAGCTTCGACGAGGTGCCGCCCGGCGTCCCGCCCGAGGCCGCGACGGCGTCGTCCTGGACCGGACGCTTGGCCTCGACGAGCCCGAGCCGGCCCGTGAGCAGCGCGCGCACGTCCTCGAGCTCGCCGTCGTAGCCGCGGACGCCGATGACGTGCAGGCGCGGGCGCAACGGCGTCGCGCCGTTGGCGCCCGCCACCGCGCTGGCCTCCTCGACGCGCAGGCGGACGACCGTCTTGCCCTCGTCGTCGAGCACGTTGACGGGCAGCAGGCGGCTGCGGACGCGGGCGACGGGCGTCGCCGCGCGCATCTCGAGCAGCGTCGCGAGCCGCTCGCGCAGCGGCCCATCCGGCACGTCCTCGGCGAACAGGGGCTCGGCGACGCTCGGCAGGGCGTCGCCGGCCTGCTCGGCGTACGTCGTCGCGTCGGTCAGCGCCAGCCGGCCGCGCGTGACGATGAGCGCGAGACCGGCGTCGTGCACACGGCCGTCGAACGTGTCCCAGAACGTGCGCTCGATCATGTGCGCCCGCTGGGTGACGACCGGGATCTCCTCCGCCAGCGCGTCCGCCGCACCGGAAGCGGAGAGGCCCTCGGGCAGCAGCATCTGGGTGCCCCGCGCGTCCATGCGTCGTAGTTTCTCACCGCGCGCGAAACCGCCTCGTTGCGGCTGTGCTCGGGCGCCGGCGGCCGACTCGGGGAGCTGTGGAGTTCGTGGTGCGGGATCCCGTCGGGGGGCACTGTGGCCCGGGTGGCGACGCGCGGGCCCTCTCTGCCAAGCGGCATGAGCTCCACAGCGAGCAGGCCAAGCGGAATGTCAAGCGCGGCGTGAAGGTTGCCCGCTATATCGTCGACGCGGGCACGGAAGCACCGCCACCCCCGCCCCCGCCTCCGCCACGGCGCTCGTGGCGCGAGCCGACCAACAATCGGCTTCCCGTGTGACCAGCTGAGTGCGCCAACCTCGCGCGATTCGGCAGCGTCAGGTGGAGTCGCACCAGTCGTCTACAAGGGCGCGTCAAACGCCGGCGCTGCGCGCTGGGCTCGAGCAGATCCTCGGTCCGGGGCCGCTGGCGCCTCACGGGGGCTCGACCGCGCGAACGCGGGAGTCGCGGCCGAACCGGACGATCATGGTCTGGGTGTCGCTGTTGTTCTGGCCGACGAAGTACTGCCAGGTGAACGGCCCGCTGCGGTCTGGCGCGCCGAGCATCCGCCGCACCTGGGCGTGGCTCGCGCCGTCGAGCGTGTCGCAGCGCGCGATCGCGTCGCCGAGTCGCTCGCCGTCGTAGTCGCGCACGTCTGCGCGCCAGCGGTCGCGGTCAAAGCGGAAGGTGTCGCACGGGTCAACGACGGCGGCGGCGGCGGTCGTCGCCGCGAGCCCGACGGCTCCCGCCACCGTGCCCACAAGCGCACCGACGGCCAAGCGCCGCCGCCGCGCCGCGAACGGCAATGCCGCGACCAGGAGGCCGACCGCCAGCAACGCCAGGAGCGCGAGGACAAACGCGGGCGCAGTCTCGATCGCCGGCGTGGCGTACGCGCGCCGCGACGCGAGGCTGTCAATCCCGGCCGCGACGCCGTAGCCGACGACCGCGACATAGCAGCCACCGACCGCTACCGCGGAGGCGAGCTGCAGCGCACCTGCGATCCCTGCTGCCCAGTGCTCGACCCCGATGACCCACGCGACGGCGCATGCCGCCATGAAAAGGACGCCAAGCCCCACAACGGCCCCTATGGGCGTCGAGGACCACGCTACGACGATCAGGCCGACCGCGACGGCGGCGAGGTGGGCCACCACCAGCCCGGCGATGACCAACCCGCGCAGCACGGACGACAGCAGCGGCCCGCCGGAGTCGGCCTCCATGCGCCCATTGTGGCGCGCAGGGATCCTTCCTCGCGCGAGCCGCGGCACCGCTTCTGGTCGGCGTTCCCATGTGCGTCGCGAGAGTGCCCATCTCGCGCCAGCCGAGAACGCGAGGGGCGCGACCTCAGTGAGCTGAGGGCCCCGTCCCCCGTGCTGCACGCCGGTGCCGCGCTGCTGCTGTTGCTCATGGCCGCGATCCTGTCGGTGTACAAGCCGCGCGGTATGACCCGCTACGGGCAGCGCAAACAGCACGAGCGGCGCACGGTCTCGCAGTCGTAGTCGCAGACGACCCCGCGGCCGCGTGCGGCGAGTCAGCCGTGTTGTGCGCTCTTCACGCGCCTGATGACGCCGCACACTGCGCGCGCGCCGGAGTCGCCGGTGGCCTTCGTCGCTGCGTCCGCTCCGAACGTCGTGCTCGAGGCGTCCGGGGTATGTGCGTGGTAGTGGCTGGGGATGTTCGCGAGGTTGTCGGGACCGGCGTGGATGATCACCGCGTTTCGGTCTCCTTGCGCGTCGACCAGGCCGCTGAACGTCAGCGAGGTCGTCTTGAACTGCGCGCTCGCGCGCCCATCGCTTCCGACCAGCAGCGGTGGCATGTCGCCGGCGTGGGCGCCGTGGATCTGGTTGGTCGGGTTGTAGTGACCGCCAGCGGTCGTGAAGGGGGCCTCGCACTTGCCCGTCTGGTGGACGTGAAAGCCATGGAACCCGGGGGTGAGGCCCATGACGGACACACGCACCACAAGCGAGCCCTTGCCCGCCGCCTGGAAGCGGATCTTCCCGAGCTTCTTGCCGGTCGCGTTGACCAGTGTGGCGCGGGCCGTCTTCGGCGATTTGCCGGCGCCGTTCGCATCGTTGCCCACGGCCACGCTGAGACCGAGCAACCCCATGGACACGACACCTACAAGCGCACATGTCCGTATCGCCTTCGCACGTCGTGCTGAACCCGCTGCCATCGTTGCCTCCCGATCCGACGTTTCCGGGGCGGTCGACGCCGCGCTCCCGGCCATGAGGTATGTCGCACGCCGTCTCTCGCTGGTTCACAACCCTCAGCCGACCGCCAGCGAGCGGGTGTGGCGTGATGCCCGCACGACGCCTACAGTTCGTAGGAGAGTAGCCGAGCGCGTCGCTGGAGAGTACGCGGAATGTGTTGCATACCCTACGGGGGTAATATGTAGGATACCCCCCGACCGTATGCCGCCGAACCAACGACGACGCGATGACTGCTCAGACAACGCCCGGCCACCGCGCTAACTCGGATTCCCGAACTGGGGTTGTTCCGCGCTGATCGTTGAGGTTGGCTGTCGAGATCTCC
>JBOGYT010000142.1:0-2898 GCA_050696955.1 Solirubrobacteraceae bacterium
CACCGCCGCCGGCGGCCGCCTTGACGATCAGCGGCAGCCGTCCGGGATCGGCGCTCGCCCAGGCGAGGATCTCCTCGTCGGTCAGGCCCGGGCGCTGGATGCCCGCCAGCACCGGCACGCCGGCCTCGATCGCCAGGCGCTTGGCGGCGACCTTGTCGCCGAGGCGCTCCATCGCCGCCGGCGGCGGGCCGACGAAGACGAGCCCCGCGTCGGCGCATGCGCGCGCGAAGTCGGCGCGCTCGGAGAGAAAGCCATAGCCGGGATGGATCGCCTGCGCGCCCGCGCGCAGCGCCGCTGCGATGATCGCGTCGGCACGCAGGTAGGACTCGCGCGCGGGCGGCGCGCCGATCCACAGCGCGCTGTCGGCGAGGCGCACGTGCGGCGCACCGGCGTCGGCATCGGAGAACACGGCGATCGAGCGCAGGCCCAGGCGCCGCAGCGTCCTGATGACCCGCAGCGCGATCTCGCCGCGGTTCGCGACGAGCACGGAGGAGAACGTCACCACGCGATCGGCCCCGCGACGAGCGTGTGCGAGCCCAGCGGCCGCCCCAGCACGCGCCAGACCGCGCGCGCGGCGTCCAGCAGCGCGTCGAGGTCGATGCCGGTCGCGATGCCCATCTCGTGCAGCATCGAGACGAGGTCCTCGGTCGCGATGTTGCCCGTCGCGCCGGGCGGGACCGGGCAGCCGCCGAGCTCGCCGAAGCTCGACTCGAACGACGTGCAGCCCGCCTGCAGGGCGGCGAGCACGTTCGCGAGCCCCTGCCCGCGCGTGTTGTGGAAGTGCCCCGTCAGCTCGACCTCGTCGCCGAGGGCGGCGCGCGCGGCGTCGAAGTGCTCGGCGACCTGCACGGGATTCGCCATGCCGGTCGTGTCGCCGAAGGCGACCTCGTCGGCGCCGACCGCCGCCAGGCGCGCTGCGATCTCGAGCACGCGGTCGCGGTCGACGGCGCCCTCGTAGGGGCAGCCGAAGCTCGTCGAGATGACGCCCTCGACCCGCAGCCCGGCGCAGCGGGCGCGCTCGATCACGCCCTCCAGGTCGGCCAGCGACGCGTCGACCGAGCGGTTGACGTTGCGCTGGTTGTGCGTCTCGCTCGCCGACAGGAAGACGCTCGCCTCCTCGAAGCGGTCGCGCTGCTCGAGCGCGCGCTCGAGCCCGCGCTCGTTCGGGATGAGGACGCTGCGCGCGACGCCGGCGGGCACGTCGACGGCGGCGAGCACCTCGGACGCGTCCGCGAGCTGCGCGACGACGTCCGGCCGCACGAAGCTCGTGACCTCGATGCGCCTCACGCCCGTGCGCGCGAGGCGGTCGATGAGCGCGACCTTGTCGGCGGTGGCGATCGTCTCGGGCTCGTTCTGAAACCCGTCGCGCGGGCCGACCTCGCGGATAACCACGGAATTGGGAAGGTTTCGCCCTACGGTCATCGCAAGCGCTGACCTCCGTGCGACGTCACTCACGCCCCCAGCGCCCGCGCGATCACCATCTGCTGGATCTCGTCGGTCCCCTCGCCGATCGTCAGCACCTTCGCGTCGCGGTACATGCGGCACACCGGGTACTCCTCGATGTAGCCGTAGCCGCCATGGATCTGGACCGCCTCGTCGGCGCAGCGCACCGCCAGCCGCCCGGTCTTGAGCTTCGCCTGCGCGGCGGAGAGGTTGAAGTCGCGACCGGCGTCCTTGTCCAGCGCGGCGCTGTAGACGAGCAGCCGCGCCGCCTCGATCTCCGTCGCCATGTCGGCGAGCTTGGACTGGATCGCCTGGAACTTCGAGATCGCCTGCCCGAACGCGCGCCGCTCCTTGGCGTACGCCAGCGCCTGGTCGAACGCGCCCTGCGCGAGGCCGAGTCCCATCGCCGCCACGCCGATGCGCCCGATCGCGAGCACGTGCAGGAACTGCTTGAAGCCGTGCCCGCGCGGCCCGAGCAGGTTGTCCTCGGGCACGCGGCAGTCGCTGAACATCAGCGGGCGCGTGTCGGACGCGTTCCAGCCCATCTTGCGGTACGGCTCGCCCTGCTCGTAGCCCGGGGTGCCGTTGGCGACGAGCAGGTTCGAGATCTCGCCGTCGCCCGTCTTCGCCGTGATCGTCACGAGCCCCGAGATGTCGGTGCCGGCGTTCGTGATGAACTGCTTGGCGCCGTTGATGACCCACTCGCCGCCGTCGAGGACCGCGCGGGTCTTCGTGTTGGCGGCGTCCGACCCGGCCTCCGGCTCGGTCAGGCCGAAGGCGCCGAGCTTCTCGCCGCTGCACAGGACCGGCATCCACTCGCACTTTTGCTCCTCGGTCCCGAACAGGTAGATCGGCTGCGTGCCGAGCGACGTGTGCGCGCAGAGCGTGATCGCCACGGACGAGTCGACGCGCGTGAGCTCCTCGACGACCAGCGCGTACGCGAGCGTGTCCCCGCCCGCGCCCCCGTACTTCTCGGGAAACGGGATGCCCATGAGGTTCAGTGCCCCGAGCTTGGCGATGATGTCGTAGGGGATCGATTTCGTGCGATCGAGCTCTTCGGCGACGGGCGCCACCTCGCCCTCGGCGAAGTCACGTACGGTGCGGCGCAGGAGGTCGTGCTGGTCGGAGAGGTCGAAGTCCATTGGTAGGCAAGAGTATGAACGCTCGTTCATATCGACGCAAGCCTCACCGCCTGCGCCTCTCGAAGCAGAGGATGCTCGGCTGAACGTCCGCTCACCGCGCACGACTCGGGCATCCATCGCTGCCCAAAGGTCTGTCCCGCTCAGGGATTCCCCGCAGGTAGCGTCGCGCCGTGGCGTCGATACCAGATCGAGAGACCCTTGCTCCCGAGCGGCGACGTCCCGTTCCCCGGCGGGTGCCCGAGCCGCACCCGGCCCCCGCGGCCATCCGCCGGTTGCAGACGTCGGCCGGAAACCGCGCGGCAGGAACCGCGCT
>JBOGYT010000143.1:0-8772 GCA_050696955.1 Solirubrobacteraceae bacterium
GATTACGACCCCAGGACGGACACCGGGATTCCGACCGAACCGGTGGGTTCCCTTCCACGGCCCGCGACGCTTCAGGCCGCGTACGCCGGCTATGACGCGGGCGAGATCTCCAAGGAGGATCTGGAGAAAGAACAGGATGCGGCGGCGAAGGACTCGATTGAGCGCATGGAGGCGACGGGCCAGCCGATCAACTCCGATGGCGAGCAGCGGTGGTCGAGCTTTGCGACCTATCCGATCGCTGACACGCTGGCGGGGACGGGGCTGGCGGCGAACCTCGGCCCGGGCGGCCAGTTCTTCGCGATCTTCGCCGACGGCCACGGCCGCCAGCTGCCCAAGCTCACGGGTGGCCCGCTGAAGTACAACTTCTACGCCGCGGACACGCTGGCCAAGTCGATCGGGTATGCGACCAAGCCGCTCAAGCAGGCGGTGATCGCGCCGTCGATGCTGGCGCTGTTGTACCCGCTCAACGATCCGGTTCCGGGGTACTCGCGCGAGGAGTTTGAGGAGGACATCGTGCAGGAGTGCGTGACCGATATCCGCAAGGCGTTCGCGGCCGGTGCCGCACGCGTCTCGATCGACTTCACGGAGGGTCGCCTGGCGACGCGTGAGGATCCGCGCAACCCGTGGACGGGTGCGGGCCTGTTGCCGCACTTCATCGAGCTCAACAACCGCGTGCTGGAGAACTTCTCTGCTGAGGAGCGCACGAAGATCGGCCTGCACACGTGCCCCGGCGGCGATCGTGACTCGGTGCACTCCGCCGACGTGCCCTACAACAACCTGCTGCCCGAGATGTTCAAGATCAACGCCGGCTACTTCCTCATCCAGCTGGCGTCCGAGCGCGACAAGGACCCCGTCTACGAATCGATCGGCGAGCACAGCCGCGACGATCAGATGTGCTACATCGGCGTGACCGTGACCCAGTCGCCGCGACCCGAGAGCGCGCAGGAGATCTGCGACAACATCGTGCGCGCGGCCGACTTCATCCCCAAGGAGCGCCTCGGCACCACCGACGACTGCGGCTTCTCGCCGTTCTCGATCGACGAGAAACCCAACCACGGCTCGCCCGACTACGCCCGCGAGATCGCCTTCCAGAAGATCGCCAACCGCGTCGAAGGCACCAAACGCGCCGCCGAAAAACTCGGCGTCGGCTGAGGCCCACGATCACTCGTCTCGGGCGACCACGGACGTAGCCAGCTCAGCGGCCCGCTCCGGCGGGCCGCTCCAACCGGTCTTTGCTCAGGGCAATGGACAACTCCTCGCGCCACTCGGCCGTCGCTTCCGTGCCGGAGCCCTGCCTTGCCGCGCGCGCCGTCCTGCACGAGCGCGATGGGCACACCGTCATCGCCCATTACGGGTCGGTTCCCGCTGAGATCGCCGTCTGCATGAAGAGTGTCGGCCTCGCCGACCACTCCGACTACGGCGTGTTCGAGTTGCGCGGCGACCGCGACGTGCTCGACCGCGCCCTGATCGCCGGCTGCGGCGACCCGCCGCTGGCAATCGGCAGCGGCCGACGCCTGCGCAGCGTGTGGTACCTGCGCCTCGGCGCGCGCCACAGCCTGCTCGTCGGCCCACATGCCGCGCTCGCGTCGGGGCTCGCGGCCGGACGCGGACGCGACCGCAGCGATCTGCCGCACCGCGACATCGGCGCATCGCTGGCGATCGTCGGCATCGTCGGCCCGCGCGCCACGCGACTGCTCGCTGCCGCCGGCCTGCCGGCCGAGCTGTCGATCGGAGCGATCGGCGCCCGCGCCGGCGACGGCGACATCGTCGCGATCCTGCGCGAGAGCCAGCGGCGCTACCTCGCGCTCGTCCGCGCGGACGCCGCAGACGTCTTCTGGGCGCGCCTGCGGACCGCGGGCGAGCCGCTCGGCGCCGCCTTCGTCGGCTACGAGGCGCTCACGCTGCTGAATGCTTCTTCGGTCGCTGCGGGCTGAAGCCGGCGGGCAGCGAGCGGGTCTTGGCGCTGAGCGGCACGTCGCCAGCGAGCACGTCTCCGTCGCAGGGGCGCTCTTGGAGGTCATCGACGAGCGCCGCAGGAGGACGGCGAGGTCGCTCGACTGCGTGGTCCGTCCGCAACCGGGTTGGGACCGCCGACGGTGCTCTCCGGTCGACGGTCGCATCCGACGACCAGGACGTGGTCAGGATCACCAGACGAGCGTGACGCCGTACGGCCGCAGCGCGTCGTCTCGCGAGATGAGCGCGCCGCCTTCGATGGTGGCCTGGCTGACGAGCATGCGGTCAAACGGGTCGCGATGGTGGGGCGGGAGCTGTTCAACCGCGGAGGCGTGCTCGACGCTCACTGCGAGCGGTTGGACGCCCGCGCCGAGTAGCAGCGAGAGGTACTCGTCGGGCACGACGAGCTTGCCCAGCGAGCGCTTGATCGCGATCTCCCAGACGACGGCCGCGCTCAGAAGCACGCGGTTGCTGTCGTCGGTCAGATGGCGTCGTGCGTTCTCACTCAAGCGGTCGTCGCCGCTCAGAAACCACAGGGCGGCGTGCGTGTCGAGCAGCAGCTTCAACGAGCGCCGAACGCCTCGGCAATGTCGTCGGGCAACTCGTCGAAGTCCTCGGAGAACCGGACACGTCCGCGCAACGCTCCATGAACTGCCGCAAGCGAGTTTTCGCTCGCGACCGCCATCAAGCGCGCGACGGGCTTGCCGTTGCGGGCGATGATGATGTCCTCGCCCGCCTCGGCGCGCTCGACGAGCTGCGAGAGCTTGGTCTTGGCTTCGTGCATCCCGACCTGGGTCACGCCACCACGATACCAATCAGTAGCTAGCTTAGCTAGGCCAGCCTGTTGGACCGCTGCGCGAGCTCCCGAACTCCGTTCACCGCTGCGTCCTGAGTCGTTTCCGGGTGGCGCCGCCATGGCGGTGGACACTCCAACCGAGCGAATGCGGCACTTGACGCGCCAACGGCGAGCGAACGCACGGATCGCATCAAGTGCCCGCTACCGGCACGTATCGGTGGACGGCGATCCTATGGGCACCGAGCCGCGCCGTGGGAGAACGCGAAACCTCGGCCAGCGACCAACCCAGAGCCTCGCCGAGCGTTCCAACGATGACCGAAAGACGGCAGGCCGATGACGGCCGGTCCGCACCGTGTGAGGAGCGCCTTGCCCCTGTTTCGACGGCATGTCATAGAAGGCGATCTGACGATCCGCTCCGTCCGCGAGGGCGACACCCACGTGGTGGAGCCCGTCGGAGCGCTCGACCGGCGGACCGCCGAGCAGCTCGAGGACGAGCTCCTGCACGTCGAGGCCACCGACGCCAGCGAGATCCTCGTCGACCTCGAGAGCCTGCACTTCATCGACTCCGCCGGGATCAAGGTCTTCCTCCTCGCGACCGACCGCTCGCTGCTGCGCCCCGGCCGGCTCATGATCCTGCCCGGCCCGAAAGCCGTCCAGCGCGCGTTCGAGATCAGCGGCCTCGAGTCGCGACTGCCGTTCGTCGTGCGCAAGGACGCCTAGTGAGCGAGCCGGCCCCGCAAGCGCCCGCTTGCGCGCTCCTCAGCGTTCGCCGGTCGCGAAGCCGCTGCGGGTCATCGACCCCCACTCCTGGCTGCCGCGCAGGTAGCTCACGAGCCCGCGCAGGCGCCAGAAGACGGTGAGCTGGCGGTAGCCGAAGCTCTCGACCACGACCCAGAGAACCATGATCAGCCGGTCGCTCAGGCGCTCGTTGCGCCGCGCGCCGAACTCCTCCAGCAGGAGCGCCGCCAGACTGACCACGAGGCCGTAGCCGTACGCGGCCAGGAACAAGAGCAGTGCGAACTCCCAGCCGACGAGCCCGAGCGGCAGGCCGATCGCCAGGATCGATAGCGCGAGCGCCTCGATCACCGGGCCGAGCAGCTCGACCACGACGAAGTAGGGCAGCACCACGACGCCGAGCGGCCCGTAGCGCGGGTTGCCGATCATCCGCCGGTGGCGCCAGAGCACGTCCGCGAGACCGCGCTGCCAGCGGTCGCGCTGCCGTCCCAGGAGGCGGACGGACTCGGGTACCTCGGTCCATGCCACGGGGTCGGACACGAACCGGACCTCGCTCGGGGTGCCGCGCTCGATTCCCCGGCGGCGCAGGTTGGCCACGAGCTCCATGTCCTCCCCAACGGTGTCGTTGACATAGCCGCCGGCGCCGACCATGGCGTCACGCCGGAAGAGCCCGAATGCTCCGGAGATGATCAGGTTTCCACCCAGCAGGTTCAACCCGACACGGCCGACCAGGAAGGCACGCAGGTATTCGACGGCTTGGACACCGGCCAGCAGGCGGCGCGGCGCCGCCGCATGCACGACGCGCCCGGCGCGTACCGCCGAGCCGTTGGCGACGCGGATGGTGCCGCCCGCGGCCACCACGTTCTCGCTTTCGAGGAACGGGCGGACCATCCGCAGGAGGGCGTCCGTCTCGATCAGGGTGTCGGCGTCGATCACGCAGATGAGGTCGCCCGAGGCGACGTTCAGCCCGGCGTTCAGCGCGTCGGCCTTGCCCCCGTTCTCCTTGTCCACCACCACGAGCTCGGGTTTGACCCGCGATCGATACAGGCCGCGCACCGGCGCGCTGTCGACCTCCCGGCGGAAGATGGGGTGAATCGGAGCCAGGTCGAACTCTCCTTCCACCACCGCCAGGGTGTCGTCCGACGAGCCGTCGTTCACCAGCACGAGCTCGAGATTGGGATATCGCAGGGTGAGAAGGGCTCGCACGCTCTGGGCGACGGTGTTCGCCTCGTTGTACGCGGGCGCCACGACGCTGATGCGGGGAGTCACTCGGGAGCCGAGGAGCCGCTCGCGACTCTCCTCCCAGAGGATGTGCGATCGGCGCCGCATCGTGGAGGCAGCTACACCGAGAAAGGCGAGCGCGAAGGTGTTGACGAACAGGAAGAAGGCGAGCATCACCCACTGCCAGGCAGCAAGCGCCCCCGCGGTCGCCGTCATGCCGACATCTCCGCAGACCGCGGGGCAGGACCCGGGAGGTCGAGTACCTGCCGCGCCATGTCGCGCGCGTACCGGTCCTCGTCCACGAGCGCACGCCGCAACAGCACGAGGCCGGGCGCTCCCATCCTGCGCAACGCGATGGCGGACTGCCGGCGAACCACCCACGCCGGATCGCGGAGCGCGAGGGCGATCGCGGGCCCGGACGGCCAGTGCCCGAGGTTTCCGAGACCCTCGATTGCAGCCGCGCGAACCTCCGGCACGGGATCGCCCAGCAGGCCCTCGACCGCGGCCACGGCGCTCCGGCCCCCGACGGCGGCGCTCAGCGTCGCGGCGAGCGAGCGGACCCGCGCCGAGTCATCCGCGAGCAGCGGCACAGCCGGCTCGGCGAGGCGCGACTCGGCGAGCCCGATCGCCACCTCCAGGGCGGCCTCGAGCTGGCGCCCGCCCACGTCGGGCAGGCGGGCCGCCGAGCAGGTCCAGCAGCCGTCCGATGGACTGCGGCTCGGGATGATCGGCCGACCACGCGGCCGCCGCCGCACGGACCTCGCGGTTGGGATCGCAGAGCAAAGCGGCATTCGGGCCGCTCTGGCCGCCGACGAGCGTGAGCAACCGCACCCCGCGAAGGCGGCGCGACCAGCGCCGGCTGGCGCAGCGGCGCTCAGCCCACGCGACCAATCCGAGCTCGTCCGCCAGGGCCGTCAGCCGCTCGCGCCCGTCGCCGCGCAGCGCGTGAGCCGGGTCGGCCAGCAGACGGATCCGGAGCGCCGTGGGAAGCGCCCGCAGCTCCGCGCGCTGCGCGTCCCCCACGTCCTGTCCCGCCAGGTGATCACGCACGGCCGCGCGTCCGCCGGCGACGCGCTCGGCGAGGCGGCGACGCCGCACCGCACGCCACCACGCGGCGGAGAAGAGCACGAGCATCATCGCGGCCACCAGGAGCGCCTCGACGGCGATTGCGAGCTCGAGCATTGCGCCGCCGCCGATCAGTGCTCCGCCAGGGCCCGGCGGAGCTTGTGCATGAGGATGGGGATGCTGAACGGCTTGGAGACGTGGTCGGCCGCGCCCAGCTCGAGCGCGCGCAGCACCTCGTCCTCTGCCGATCTCGCGGTCAGCATGATCACGCGGGTGCGTCTCAGCACGGCGTCGGCGGCCAGGCGGCGCAGCACCGACACGCCGTCGAGCCCCGGAAGGTCGACGTCGAGCAGCACGACCCGGCCCTTCAGCTCGGCGGTCGCGCCGGTGAGCGCGGCGACCGCGGTATCTCCCTGCGTCAGCCATCGCGTGCTGTAGCCCCGCGTGTGGAGGCTGTGAAGCAAGAGATCGGCGATCACCTCGTCGTCCTCCACCAGCACGACGTCGACGGCATCTTCCCGGCCCCGTGCATGTCCCACGGGGAGCACCCGGTCGCGACCGCCGGCCTTGGCCACGTAGAGCGCCGCGTCGGTCGCGCGACACAGCGTGCGCAGATCCTCGCCGTCGTCGGGGAACTGCGCCACGCCCGCGCTGAAGGTCACCGGCAGCTCGATCCCCTCGGCGCCGAAGTCTTCACGGCGAAGCATCTCCAGCGTCTCCGCGATCCGCTGGACGCCGTCCTCCCGCGACATCCCGTACATCGCCACGAGAAACTCCTCGCCTCCCCAGCGCGCGACCACGTCCTCGCCGCGGAAGACGCGTCGCAGGACGGCGCCGAGGCGTCGCAGGACGGCGTCGCCGGCATCGTGGCCGTAGCGGTCGTTGACCTGCTTGAAGTGGTCGAGGTCGAGTTGCGCGAGCGAGAGCGGCTGCCCGTGGCGGCGCGCCACGCGCGCGAGCTGCTCGATCGCCTCGGTCGCCTTTCGCCGGTTCGCCACCCCGGTGAGCGGATCGGTGTCGGCCAGGGCGCGGTAGAGCTGGATCCGCTCGAGCCTGTTGCGGATCCGCATCGTCAGCTCCGCCGCCACGATCGGCTTGGTGAGGTAGTCGTCGGCGCCCGCGGCGAACACCGTCCGCACCGTTTGCGGATCGCCTCGCGCGGTGAGGAAGACGACCGGCAGTCCCGCCCAGCGCTGGTCGTTGCGCACCGCCTGGCACAGCTCGATGCCGTCCACACCGGGCATGTCGACATCGACGAGCAGGAGGTCCGGGGACACGTCCTCGAGCACGTCCCACAGCTGGGTCGGGTCTGAGATGGTCGTGAGCGATAGGCCCTCGGGCTCCAGCAGGGCCTTCAGCGCCGCGAGTATGGCCGGATCGTCATCGACGGCCACGATCTTGATGTCGTCGGCGTGCTCGCGCTCGAGGAACCCGATAGCGGCCTCGATCGCCTGGCCGGCACTCATCGCCTTCGAGAGAAAGCCGCGACCGCCGCGGCGGGCCACCTCCACGCGATCGACGAACGCCTCGCTGGCCGTGAGCACGAGGACCGGCAGCCCGGGCGAGCCGGTGGCGAGCTCGGAGAGCAGGCGCATGGTGGCGTCTTGATCGCCGTGGAAGGAGAGGTCGAGCAGCACGAGGTCGAACGTCTCGCGCTCGAGCGCCGCCCGCGCGTCGTCCAGGCTCGCTGCGCCGATCACCCGCACGGAGCGGCTCGCGCCCTCTGCGGTCAGACGGGCGAGCAGGCCCGCGTCGTCGTCCACCGCAAGAACGAGCCGCGCCGCAGTGGAGCCAGTTGCCGCTCCCGAGAGCTCCTCCGGCGGCACCTCCTCGTCAAGCTCGCTGCGGACGCCGAGGACGAGCTCGCTGAGCATCGGGACGAGGTCGGGCCCGAGCCGGTCCGCGGCGCGTAGCGCAAGCTCGATCTCGTGCGCGAGCTCCGAGGCGCGCATGAATCCGAAGGTGCCGACCGATCCGGCCAGCTTGTGCGCTTCGCGTTCGGCCTCGAGCCGCGTCGCCTCCTCGAGCTGGTCGGCCATGAGGTCCGCGATCGCCCGGTCGACGACGTCGATGCGCTCGATCACGCTGCCGCGATGCTGCTCCCAGATCGTGCGCATCGCGGCGCTCGCAGCGGCGGAGCTCATGCTCCCCATCCCAGCGCGTCACGAACCTGACCGGTGAGTGCCCCGGGGTCAAAGGGCTTGGCGATCACGCCTGCCACGTCGAGAGCAGCGAATGCGCGCCGGTCCTCGTCGTCGTCGAGTCCGGTCACGAGGACGACGGGGATGTCGCGCGTCTCGGGCCGTGCTCGCAGTGCCTGCAGGGTCGCGGGTCCGTCGATGCCCGGCATCACGACGTCGAGCAGGATCGCGTCGGGACGCTCCGCGAGCGCGGCATCCAGCCCTACCGCGCCGTTCTCCGCGGTTCGCACCGCGAACTCGCCGTCGCTCTCCAGGACGACGCGTGCCGCCTCACGGATGAGCAGCGAGTCGTCCACCACGAGGATGCGCCTCATGTCGCGCGCTCCGGGCCTGGGATGGCCTTGCCGGGCGCGAGCGCGCGCAGGCGCGCACGGCAGGCCGCCTCGACGTCGCCGGCGTCGAGGCCCTCGACGAGGCCCGGCCGGTCGGCGTGGCCCTGGTCGAGGATGCGCAGCGCCTGCGTGTATGCCCGCCGGGCGGACTTGTGCTGCGAGAGGGACTCGTGGGCGCGGCCGAGCGCAAACGCCGCGGCCAGGAACCGCGGATCGAGGTACAGCGCCCGGCGCAGCGCGGTCACCGCAGCGCCGGCGTCGCCGCGGGCGAGCTCGACGACCCCCCGGACGTAGTGGGCGTCGCAGTGCAGCCGGTCGGCCGCGAGCAGCGCGTCGGTGATCTCGATCGCGTCGTCGAGGCGGTCGGCGTCGGCGGCCTTGAGGGCCTCGGCCAGGGTCGGCGCCGGGCGCGCGACGGCCGGCTGCGAGCGCCGCCGGCTGCGGTGTGGCGGCGGTCGCCGCGGAGCGC
>JBOGYT010000144.1:0-4569 GCA_050696955.1 Solirubrobacteraceae bacterium
CAGCGAGGCGCCGCCGCCGCCGCGGCCGCGCGCCGCGGTCGAGCTGTGACTACCTGACGACGGCCGAGCGCAGCCGCTCGACGGCGGCCAGGACCGCCTCGCGCGCCTGCGCGGGCTCGAGCACGGCGGCGTCGCCGGCCTCGGAGAGCACGTCGCGGACGAGGAAGTCGGTGCCCTTGAAGCTCAGCTCGACGATGACCGAGCCGTCGGCGAGCTCCTCGGCGACGCGGCGCTCCTCGCGCGCCCAGCGCGCGCGTTCGGGCGAGACCCAGACGCGCGCGATGCGCGACGCCTGCACCTCGCCGGTGCGCAGCCAGCCGTCGACCTCGGCCGCCGGGTCGACCTCCGGGCGTGGCTCGAACGCCGTCTCCGTGATTTCGGCGTGGCGGATCCGGTCCAGCCGGAAGTGGCGCACGTCCTCGCGCTCGGGATCGAAGCAGGCGACGTACCAGCCCTCGCGGCCATTGACGAGCGCGTAGGGCTCGACGACGCGCTGGGAGAACTCGTCCTCGTTGGGCTTGTAGTAGTCCAGGCGCAGCATCCGGCGCGTCAGGATGGCTTCGGACGCGACGCGCGCGATGACCGAGTCGTCCCCGCCGACGCTCGCGACCTGCAGACCCTGCTCCATCGGGTCGGCGCCGAGCGCGGCGACGATCTTGTCGCGAGCGGAGGCCAGCGAGCCCTCGGGCAGGTGCTCGCCGATGAGGTCGATCGCCGCGACGAGCGCCTTGGCCTCAACCGGCAGCAGCCGCGCGGGCCGGGCGAAGTTGTCGGAGTAGGGCTCGGGATCGACATCGATCTCACCGTCATCGGTGACCTCGGCATACAGGACGTAGGACCCGCCGCCGAAGTTCACGACGTTCAGCACGTTGATGTCCTCGCGCAGTTCGGCGTCGGAGATCTGCATCCGCTCGCAGACCTCGTCGACCGGCAGCCGCACACCCGCCCGCCCGGCCTGGATGAGGATCGAAGCGAGCGTCACGAGGCGGGCGAACCGCTCGGGGCGGATCGCCGCTTCGGCGCGGCGCGGGTTCGCGCTGCCCTGCGCCGCGGCGTCGCCGGTCGCCGTGGGCGCGACGGCGGGAGCGAGGTCGAGGGTCCCGCGGTGACGCTCGTAGAGGAGCTCCACGCGGTCGGCGACCTCGCGCTCGAGCTCGGGCGGCCCGATCACCCGCGCGTGCTCGCCCAGGCGCAGCGTCCAGGCCGCGAGCTGGCGCGCGTCGGCGTACGGGGTGGCGAAGACGAGGTCGCCGGGGCGGGCGGGATCTGCCGGGTGGGCGGGATCTGCCGGGTGGGCGGGATCCGCCGGGTGGGCGGGATCCGCCTCCCGGCGCACCTCGCCGAAGCGCCCGAAATGGCGCTCGATCTGCCACGCGATCCGCTCGGAGATCCAGATCTCGGCGGTGTCGTTCGTCGCATCGCCGAACTGCCAATCGGCGCGGTTGGCGTAGGCGCGCGGGTCAAAGCCCTCCGGCCGTCCCTTGAAGTCGTGCTCGGCCTTCGTCGCGTAGGCGACCTTGCCGCGCATGCGCGAGAGGCGAAAGACACGCAGCGCGCCGCGCTCGTGCGAGTGGCCGAGGACGTAGAACTGGCCGCCCTGGAAGAGCAGGTGGTACGGGTCGACCTTGCGCGTTCCCTCCTCGTCGCGGGCCATCGTGTAGTAGTCGAAGGTGATCGTCTTGTTGCGGAAGATCGCCGTCTCGATCTTCGCCAGGCGCTGGGAGAGCTCGTGGCCGCCGGCCGACGCGGTGATCCCGAGCGCGACCGAGCGCTGCCCGGGCGCCGCCAGCGGGTTCGCGCGGCCCCACGAGATCTGCTGGAGCGCGAGCCGCAGCGGCTCGGCGTAGGCGAACTCGCCGTCCAGCAGAGAGAGCGCGGTCTGCAACGCCGCCAGCTCGGAGTCGGAGAACGCGATCGCCGGCAGGTGGAAGTTCTCCGGGCGCAGCGAGTAGTTCTCCTGCTCGGCCACGCCGTCGACCGGGCGCTCGACCGTCAGCGCGATCCCGAGCGAGTCGAGCTCCGAGCGATCCGCGTAGAAGCGCCGCGCGAACGCATCCTCGTTCATCGCGCTGTAGCCCTCGACGTCGCGGCGGATCTCCAGAGCGGTAACCGGCCGGCGCTCTGCCATGAGGTACGAGATCAGCGACAACTGGCGGATGAGCTTCTCCGTGTCCTTCGCCATGGCGACAAGATACGGCCCGCCTGACGACTCGCCGCCGGCCGCGCCGAATGTTCCTGCGTTGTGCGGCTAGTTCTTGGCCCCGCGGAGGAGGAGCGGGCGCGTGCGAAGTGCGGTCCGGGCCGCGCGAACGTAGGCGGCGCGGCAGACGAAACAGCAGCGATCAAGGAAAGGGAGCCGGGCCGCGCGCGCTCCCATCGGTCTGGGGGTCTGCGCCGGCCCGCGCTCGCCGCGAACCCCTACGCCGCCTCGCGCGCCTCAGCGCCCGACCCGGCAGCGAAGTACGCCCCGCCGCCGAGCGCCCGGTCGAACCGCGACCAGCGCTCGCCCGACGCGAGCTCCTTCTCCAGGCGATCGAAGGACCCCAACCGGCCGCCGAGGTTGTCGCAGAAGTGCACGAGCGTCGCTTCGCGCGTGCACGGGACGATCGGGCTGCCGTGCTCGAGGCTGCCGTGGTGGCTGAGGATGATGTGCAGCACGGCCTCGGCGGTGCGCGCGTCGAAGCCCTCGATGGCGTCGATGAGGCGCCGCACGCGGTAGTAGCCGAGCGGGATCTCGCCCTGGAGCTTGCCCGCGTCGGTCATCTCGATGCCGGCGCCCTGGAAGGCGTACGCGTCGAGCTTGCCGATGTCGTGCACAAGCGCGCCGGCGACCGCGACATCGCGATCGAGGCCGCCGAACGTCGCGCTGATCGCGCTGACCGCCTGCGCCACGCCCAGCGAGTGCTCCAAGAGGCCGTGGCGGTAGGCGTGGTGAAAGCGCTTGGCGCCCGGCGCGACGCGGTAGCGCGCCCAGACCGTCGACTCCGGCCCGAAGATCTCGTCGAGCAGCCGGCGCAGGTCGCGGTCCTGCACGGTGCCGAGCAGCTCGCGCAGGTCGATCTCCATCTGCGCGGCCGAGCGCGGCGGCCCGTCGATGAGGTCCGCCTCGTCGAACGATCCGGGCTCCGCGACGCACACGCTGCGCAGCTTCAGCTCCGCCCCATAGCGCGCGCTGCACTGCAGACGGCCGCAGACGCGAACGGCCGCGCCCAGCGTCGCGACCTGCGCGATCGCGGCGACGTCGTCCCAGACGTTCGCCGGAAGCGTCCCCGTGCGGTCGCCGAGCGTCAGGCGCAGGTAGTGCCCGCCGTCGCGCTTCGTGCGCAGCTCGGCCTCGCGGACGAGCAGCACGCAATCCACCGACGCCCCCTCCTGCAGCTCCCGCACGAACATGGCGACACGGTGGCAAGCGTCGCGGACGGATCGCCCGGGCTGATCGCGCGGGCGATCATCTACCGTTGACGGCCGTGCCCGGCAGCGCGCTCATCACCGGCGGGACCGGTGGCCTCGGCGCCGCGGTCTCGCGCGCGTTCCTCGACGGCGGCTGGCGGGTCGTCGTGCCGGTCTACGACGAGGCCGAGCGCGAGCGCGTCGAGGCTCACGAGCGCTGCGTCCTCGAGCCCGCCGACCTGCTCGATCCCGCGTCGGCCGCGGCGATCGTGCAGCGTGCCGCCGCGGACGAGTCGGCCCCGCTGCGCGCGGTCGTCAACCTCGTCGGCGGCTTCCACCAGGGCGGCCGCGTGCACGAGATGCCCGTCGAGGAGTTCGAGCAGCAGCTGCGCCTGAACCTGCGCCCGACGTACCTCGTCACGCAGGCGGCGCTGCCGCACCTGCAGGCGGCGGGCGGCGGCGCGGTCGTCTGCGTGTCGACGCGCGCGGCGCTGCGGCCGTTCGCGGGCGCGTCGGGCTACATCGTCTCCAAGGCGGCGGTGCTCGCGCTCGTCGACGCGCTCGCGGTCGAGTACCGCGACGACGCCATCCGCGTCAACGCCATCCTGCCGAGCGTCATCGACACGCCCGCCAACCGGCGCTCGATGCCCAAGGCAGACCACGCGCGGTGGGTCGCGCCGGAGCAGATCGCGAGCGTCGTGCGCTTCCTCTGCGAGGACGGGTCGGCGGCGGTGAGCGGCGCGCACGTGCCGGTGTACGGCCGCGCCTGAGCCGCCGCCCGCGCGCTGCAGCGCGGCGTGCGGGGGACCCCAGCGGGCGTAACCCTGCCGCGCCCACGGGTACAGTCCTCCCGTGCCCATCCGCATCGTCCTCGCCGTCTGTGCGATCGCGCTGGTCTGCACCGCAACCCCGGCGGGCGCCGGGCCGCCCGCCCCCGGCGAGCGCATCGCTCCGAACGTCACCGCCGTCGGCCTGCCCGTGTCCGGCCTGACGGTCGACGAGGCCGCGGCGAAGCTCGACACGGCGTTCGGCGAGCGGCTGAAGAAGGGCGTCTCGGTGAAGGCGGCGGGCCGCCTGTTGCGCATGTCGGCCGATCGGGCGCAGGTGAAGTTCGACGCGCTGCGCACGGCCAAGCGCGCGCTCTACGCCGGCCGCGCGCTGGCGCAGACCCCGCCGGCG
>JBOGYT010000145.1:0-14942 GCA_050696955.1 Solirubrobacteraceae bacterium
TGATCTTCTCGTTGGGGATCGATCCCTCAACGATGAGAACGAACGGATCGAGCTTGCCGGCCTCGGCGTCATACCAGGCCTGCATGAACTCGGCACCCACCTCGTACGCGAGCACCGGCGTATGCGCAACAACCTTCGGCATACCCGGGATCGCGCCCGTGATGATGTCCTCGAGACTCGGATTGACAGCCGACGTCATGGAAACCGAGTCACCGTCGCAGCTGAGACCGGACGTCATCCAGATCACGTGAGCCGTGATCTGCTCCGTCTCGTGCTGCCTTGGTGCGAACTCGATTGATGCCATGTGAGGTCCTCCCTGTTGGCTAACAGATGCGCGGCAACGGATCGCCAACCAGCTGATCCATCACGCGCTTGCCTCCGAAGGCGGTGGCCATGAGGACCATGCCTTCGGGTTCGGTCTTGCATTCGCCTATTTCGGCGGCCTCTTCGCCGCCGGGCACCGACCGCAATGCGGCCAGCGCGTCGTCCGCCGCCTCCGGGGCGACGATCGCGATGAGCTTCCCCTCATTCGCCACGTGCATCGGGTCGATCCCGAGGATCTCCGCCGCCCCGGCAACTGCCGGGTGCACTGGCACTTTTGCCTCGCTGATGATCATTGCCACCTTTGAGGCACGCGCAAGTTCGTTGAGGACCGATGCGGCGCCGCCGCGCGTCGCATCGCGCAGGCAGCGCAGCGACGGGCCGACCGCGTCCAGCAGCGTGTCGACCATCGGCCAGAGGTTCTGGGTGTCGGATTCGATGTCGGCGTCGAGCTCGAACTCGCCGCGGGCGAGCATGATCGCCGTGCCGTGGTCGCCCACGCGGCCGGAGACGAGGATCTTGTCGCCCGGCCGAAGCGACGACGGCGACAGGGTGGCCCGGTCGTCCACGAGCCCCAGGCCGGTCGTACAGATGTACATCTCGTCGCAGTGGCCGCGCTCGACGACCTTCGTGTCGCCGGCCACGATCGGCACGCCGGCTTCCGCGGCCGCGGCGGCGATCGCCGCGACCTCGGCCTTGAGCTTCTCCGCCGGCAGGCCCTCCTCGAGGATGAGCGAGAGGGTCAGCGCGACCGGCTGCGCGCCGGCCATCGCGAGGTCGTTGACCGTGCCGTTGACGGCGAGGTCGCCGATCGACCCGCCGGGGAACCGGATCGGCTTGACGACGAAGCTGTCCGTCGTCATCGCCACGTCGCCGCCGAGGATCGAGACGTGGCCGGCGTCGGCCAGCTCCGACAGCGTCTCGTTCTCGAACGCCGGCACGAGCAGCCCCTCGATGAGACCCTGCGTCGCCTTGCCGCCCGCTCCATGAGCCATCGTGATCTGCGAGTCACGGAACTTCTGGCGCTTCGCGCGCGCGGTCTCGATGATGTTGAGGACCTTCTGCTCGCGCTCTGAGACGTCGGATGGCACCTACACGACCTCGCGCTCACGGGCGAACCGCCCGTAGTTGTAGTACGCCGCGCAGGCGCCTTCGCTGGAGACCATGCACGTGCCGATCGGGCGCTCCGGGGTGCAGCCCGAACCGAAGACCTTGCACTCCCAGGGCTTGATGACGCCCTTGAGGACCTCGCCGCACTGGCACGCCTTCGGGTCGGCGACGCGGATGCCGGGGACCGTGTAGCGGATCTCCGCGTCCATGTCGGCGTAGGCCTCGGACAGCTTCAGGCCGCTCTGCGAGATGAAGCCCATGCCGCGCCACTCGAAGTGCGGCCGCAGCTCGAAGACCTCCGACATGATCTGCAGCGCGCGCGGGTTGCCCTCCCACGGGACCACGCGGGAGTACTGGTTCTCGACCTCGCAGCGACCCTCCTTGATCTGCGTGAGGATCATGTGGATCGCGTGCAGCACGTCGAGCGGCTCGAAGCCGGCGACCGAGATCGGCTTGCCGTACTCGCGCGGGATGAACTCGAACGGGCGCACGCCGACGACCGTCGACACGTGACCCGGGCCGATGAAGCCATCCAGGCGCAGGTCGGGGGAGTCCAGCAGCGCGCGCAACGGCGGCACGATCGTGACGTGGTTGCACATGCAGAAGAAGTTCGGGACGCCCTCCATCTTGGCGCGCTTGAGCGTCAGCGCCGTCGACGGCGCGGTCGTCTCGAAGCCGATCGCGAAGAAGATGACGGGGCGGTCGGGGTTCGCCTTGGCGATGCGCAGCGCGTCGAGCGGGGAATAGACCATCCGGATGTCCGCGCCCTCGGCTTTGGCGTCCAGCAGCGTGCCGTCCGAGCCGGGGACCCGCAGCATGTCGCCGAAGCACGTGAAGATCACGTCGGGCTGATGCGCGAGTGCGATGCCGTCGTCGACGCGGCCCATCGGGATGACGCAGACGGGGCAGCCGGGCCCGTGGACGAGCTCGACGTTCGCCGGGAGCAGGTCGTCGATCCCGTACTTGTAGATCGAGTGCGTGTGCCCTCCGCAGACCTCCATGAACTTGTAGTGGCGGCCGGGCTCGACGAGCCCCAAGATCTCACCCGCGAGCGCTTCGCCGAGCGCGGGATCGCGGAATTCCTCGACGTACTTCATGCAGGGTCCTCCTGAGTAAGACGTGCGATCGCCGTGCCGGCGTGGACAAGGATCTTGTCCCCCGGCGCCACCGGGGCGACTAGGTCGGTTTCAACAGTCTCCGAGTTCCCGTCGTCATCAGCGCAGAGCGCGAGCCCCCGTTCTTCGTCGAGGCGCATGACGCTCATCGGGATTGCGACGTCTCCGCACGTGATGCAGTGCGTGGAGCCGTCGCATACTGGTGCCGCCAAGGCGCTTGCCGCGTTGGCGATGAGGCGCGTCATTCGATGATGCTCGCCTTCAGGTCCTCGAGCTCCTGCTCGTAGCTCTCGCCCATGCTCTCCAGCATACGCCGTGTTTCGAGGGCTTCGTCCTCGTCGATCTTCGACATCGCGAAGCCCACGTGGATCAGGACCCAGTCCCCAGGTCCCACGCCTACGCCGTCGTCATCGAGCAGTCCGATGTTGACGTTGCGCTGAACGCCGGCGACGTCGACTTTGGCGAGGCGGTTCGACTCGTCGACCACGTCGAGAATCTGGCCGGGTATGGCAAGGCACATTGTTTAGGTCCCTGGGGTTGGAGCGAGCGACTTCAGACGACTCGGTGTTTCCGAGCAGGGATGAGTCCTACCACTCGCGCAACCCCCGCGCTAGATGTTTAGATCACCTTGTGCCGCCGATCACCGTCGTGGTACTCAACGGACCGTTCGGGTTGAGTCGGTGTGCCTAGCTAGGAAAGTGAGGAAGTCCGCGTGGCTACGACGCAGGATCCCATCGAGCAAGTGCTCGACAAGCTTGGAGAGTTTGGCGTGCCGGTCGGCGAGATCGGCGATAGGGCGAAGGGACTCATCGGCCAGGTCGGCTCGATGGACCCAGGCGCGGTCGTCGAGCAGGTCAGCTCGATCGACTTCAGCCAGCTGGACTTTGGCGAGATGCTCGGCGAGCTGAAGGACAAGGTCGACAATCTCGATCCGGCGCTGCGCGTCCCGGTGATGCTCGCCGCCGGCTTCGTAGGCGCCCGTATCGTGAGATGGATCATCCGCTAGGCGGGTGATCGCATTTCGTACGCGCGCGCACGGGAGACTAAGGGACCATGCACAGCGAGATTTCCGATCAGGGTGCAAACACGCCGGTGCCGCACGAGGCGTCATCCAGCGATATCGTCGCCGCGCGCCAGATGCGCGTAGCGCAGGGAGCAGCCGCGCTCGGTTTCGTGGCCGGCTTGCGACACACACCAGCGTGGAAAGGCAGCCATATGCGGAGCAGAAGGATGAACCAGCTTGCGCCGGCGATGATGTCGCTGGCCGCAACCAATCAGCAGCTGCTCGGCCTTGTGGGGTCGCGGCGCAGCATTCTGTGGCGCGCCGTGCCGCTTGGCATCGCCGCTGCGGGCGTCGCCTACCTGACCGCCGATGAGGAGCAGCGCCAGGCGATGCTCGAGCAGGGCCAGGCACTTGCCGAGCAGGCCGGCGGACTCCTGACGAGCTCAGGGGTCCTCGACAAGCTCTTCAAGTAGCGGACGTGCGCTGACGCGCCCGATGACCGGCGCGGATGCGTCGCCGCCACCCGTTCCCCGTGCTACCTGTACGCGGAACGGGTGTCGTCACCGCCCCGCTTGGTCCTCGAACTCGTCAGCGCACGTCCGTAGGTAGTTACTGCGCGGCGCCAGCGTGGATGCGCTCGCCGCCCTTGGCCTGCGACAGCCGGCCGCCCTCGCGCCCGTGGCGCACGGCGGCCACCTCGGCCATGATCGACAGCGCGGTCTCCTGCGTCGACTTCGCCCCGAGGTCGAGCCCGATGGGAGCGCTGATGCGCGCGAAGTCCTCCTCGCTGATCCCGGCCGCCAGCAGGCGCTCGCGGCGCGCCTTCTGCGTCTTCTTGGCTCCCATGGCGCCGATGTAGGCCGCATCGGAGCTCAGCGCGATGTGCAGCACGGCGTCGTCGAGCTTGGGGTCGTGCGTGAGCACCGCGATGTACGTCGCGGGGTCCGGCGGGCCGATCTGCTCGAAGGCCTTCTGCGGCCACGCGGCGATCACGTCGTCGGCCTCCGGGAAGCGCTCCTTCGTCGCGAAGCGCGCGCGCGGGTCGATGACGTACGCGCGCCAGCCGGACGCCTTCGCGATGCGCGAGAGATGGTCGGCGTACTCGACGGCGCCGAAGATGAGCAGGCGCGGTGGCGGCGCGCAGATATCGACGAACAGGTCGCCGCGCAGCTCGGACTTCTCGGTCCACATGAGCTCCTCGGCGTGCGCGCGACCCTCGCCGTCGAGCTCGGGGTCGCCGAGCGTGCCGCTCGTCTCGCCGTCGACGTGCACGAGCATGCGCGACCCGGCGTAGGTGCCCTTCATCGCCGTCACGAGCGCGGCGCGGCCGTCGCTGCGGGCGATCTCCGCGAACTCCTTCTGGACGCTCACGGCTCGAAGACCTCGACCCAGACGTCGATCTCGCCGCCGCACGGCAGGCCGACGTCCCACGCCATGTCGTCGCTGATCCCGAAGCTCACGAGCTCGGGATCGGCGCCCTGGAGCACCTTGTCGGCGACCTCGATGACGGCGCCCTCGACGCAGCCGCCGGACACCATGCCGGAGACCTCGCCCTTGTCGTTGATCGCCATCTTCGACCCGGGGGGCCGTGGGGCGGAGCGCCGGACTCCGACGACGGTTGCCAGCGCGACGCGATCGCCGCGTGCCACCCAGCGATCGACGTCCTCGATTACGTCCCTCATGCTCGCTCCCTCCAGGTCGTTGCGCCCTCGATGAGGATGCTACTCACCGGTACTTGTCTACCCGTGAGACCGATCAGAAGCTGGCGCCTACGCCGTCGAGACGTTCCCGGCGAACTGCTTGACGAGCTGCGTCAGCACCGCCACGACCGTGCCCTCGCCCATCGACGCCGCCTTGCCCTGGACGTTGGCGATCGCGCTGATGTTGCACGTGCCGCCGTTGACGGTGATCGTGATGTCGCCGCTGGCGGCGCTCTGCCCGCCGGCCTCGCGCGTATCGGTCTTGATCTTGGCGGTCTTGGACGCATCGTTGCGCTCGTACATCTCGACCGGCCCGGTGAACTTCATCCCCATCGAGCCCATCTTCACCTCGATCTCGGCCTGCACGGAGGTCGGGCTGTTCGAGCCGGTCACGCGAGCGCCGGGAACGCACGGCACGAGCTTGTTGAGGTCGCTGATGACGCCCCAGGCGTGATCAGCATTGGAAACGGAAAACGACTCGGTCAACGTCGGCATTCGGTAGGTCTTCTCCTAGCTAGGGATTGCCCGCGGGGGCGCAGGAAACGCCCCAGTATGCCAGTTGATAGGCCCTTTCGTCCGCTCCACTACGTGACATGACCCTGAGCCTCCCGTCCAAGCGTCGGCGGCATACAATCACCGTATGGCTATTCAGGCAGGTACGTACAAGCTCGGACCAGACAACGCCGACCTCCGCGTGCAGACTGGGCGCAGCGGCGCGGCGGCGAAGGCGGGACACAACCTCACGCTCGGCGTCACCTCATGGGACGCGACACTCGAGGTCGGCGACAGCTCGAGCCTCGAGCTCAACGCCGACGCGACCTCGCTGGAGGTGCTCAAGGGCGAGGGCGGCGCGAAGTCGCTCGACGACGGCGACAAGGCCGACATCAAGAAGTCGATCGACAAGGACATCCTCAAGAAGCAGGACATCCAGTTCCGCTCAAGCGACGTCCAGACGACCGACTCGGGGCTCACGATCAGCGGCGATCTGAGCATCGCAGGCAAGAGCGCGCCCGTGTCGTTCGACGTCAGCGTCGCCGACGATGGCACGCTCACCGCCGGCACGACGCTTACGCAGAGCAATCACGGCATCAAGCCCTACTCGGCGCTCTTCGGCGCGCTGAAGGTCAACGACGACGTCGAGGTCCTCGTCGAGGGCAAGGTCAGCTGAGCCCCACCCGTCCCGCAGTGCCGTTCCGGCCCGCCAGCGCGCCAGTTTGGGGGCGCGATGGACTGGGAAGTGTCATAATCCGCGCGCTGTCTCGCGGCTGGCATCGGGGCCGCGCCGGCACTCTTGGGAGGAGCGATACTGTGGTGTTGATGGACATTCAAATGGAGGGGAACTGACCGTGGCTGGCGTTTGGAGAGCGGTGTTCCTTCGCGTGCACCCGACGGGAAAGCCGGTGCTGAGCCTCACCTCGGTGAGCGATGGGCAGGAAGCGCAGTACGCGCAGATCGTCTCTGACGAGCTCGGCATTGCGGCGGCAGACGTAAAGGTCGTGCCCAACGACCTCGACCGCTTCGGCGAGGGTCATGGGTTCGCGACGGACCCGAGCCAGGGCACCGGCAATGCGATCCGCAGCGTCTGCGGCAAGATCAAGCAGAAGTCGCAGATCCTGGCCGGCGGCATGCTCGGCGCGTCCCCGCAGAGCCTCGCCTGGACCGGCGATCGCTTCGCACCGGGCCGCGACCCGTCGCAGGGCAAGCGGATCGAGGAGATCGCGCTGTACGCGCACGGCGGCGCTCTCGAGCTGCCCGCCGGACTCGACGGTTCGCTCGACGCGCAGACGGCCTACAGAGACTGACGCGAACCCCGACCGGCCCTGACGAACGCCCGACGCGTTCGAGGGCCGAGCGGGGTGGTCAGCGGGCGCGCCGGCGGTGCGCCCGGCGGCGGCGTGCGTTGTTGAGGCTCGCCATGAACGCGACGCAGGTGGCGCCGATGACCGGTGCGGCCATCGCGAGCGTCTCCTCGATCGGGAAGCCGGCGATGTGAGCGAGGCACGGCATCAGTCCGCCCAGCTGCGTCCGGGGGCGGTTTTGCCCTTCTTCGGGCTGTAGCCGCTCGGCATCGCGATGCCGGCGATGCCCGAGCCGGCATAGCCCCACTCGTCCTCGGGCTCGGGCTCCTTGTCGACCGACGGCGGCTTCCAGCTCGCCTGCGTGTGGATGGCGTCGACCTCGAGGTCGGCGGCGATCGCATCGGCGACCTCGTCGAGCGATTTGAGGCTGTGGCCGCTCACCATCGCGTTGCAGTACGGCAGCGCCGCGCGCAGTCCGCCGGCGCGCGGGGCGAAGCCCGGCGCGCTGACGCGCGGGTTGACCCACACGATGCGGTAGGCGAGGCGTGAGAGGCGCTGCATCTCGCGGGCGACGATCTCCGGATCCCCGCGCTCCCAACCGTCGGAGAGGATCACGACGACGGCGCCGCGGGCCATCCCGCGGCGGCCGTGCTTGTCGTTGAAGGTCTTCAGGGCATCGCCGATGCGCGTCCCGCTCGACCAGTCGGGAGCGTGCTCCGCGGCCCGTCTGATGGCCCGCTGGGGATTGCGGCCCGCGAGCTGCTTCGTCAGCCGCGTCAGGCGCGTGGCGAAGACGAAGGCCTCGGCGTTCGGGCCCGTCGCGCGGGCGCAGTGCAGGAACTGCAGATACGCGCGTGCGTAGGGCTCCATGGAGCCGGAGATGTCGCACAGCATCACGAGGCGGCGCGCCTGGATGCGGCGCTTGCGGCGCTTGAGCTTGATCGGGTCGCCGCCGGTGCGCAGGCTCGCGCGCAGCGTGCGGCGCATGTCGATGTGCTCGCCGTGACGCTGGCGCTTGACGCGCCGCAGGCGCCGGGTCGGCGTGGCGAGCTTCAGGCGGGTCATCAGGTGGTAGAGCATCGCCAACTCGTGCGGCTCGAGGTCCGAGAAGCTCTTCTCGGCAAGCACCTCCTCGTCGCTGGCCTGCGCGATCGGGATGTCGCTGACGTCGTCGTCGTCCTCGTCCTCGCCCGGCTCGTCGCCGGCGTTCATCTCGCCGCCCTCCATGTCGTCGGACCGGGGCGGCGGCTCGTCGGCGTCCTTCGAGTCGCTCTTCTTCTTCTCCTCGGCGATGAGGTCCGGGTCGCCGTCGCCGTTCTGATCCTTGTCGAGGTCGACGAAGATCTCCGCGAAGACCCGGTTGAACGCCGGGAGCTGCTGCACCGCGGTCACGAACACCGCGCGTGTCGTCCAGTACAGCCGCGCGCGCGACTGCGGCTTGACGAGCGTCAGCGCCGTGGCCCAGTTGGCCGACTGCACCGGCGTGACCGGCACGCCCTCCTCGTGCAGGCGCTGGCTGAACGCGCCGACGACCGCGGGCAGGTCGAGATGGATCGTCTCGACGCTGAAGGATCCTTCGTCCTCGGCGAAGCGCCAGACCCCGTCCTCGCCCTGTACGAGCCCGTCAGACATCAGCCACCTACGCGGGATCCTCGACCAGCATGTCCAGCCCCGCGGCGCGGATCACCTCCTGATCCTCGCTGTACTTCAGCACGGAGCCGAGCGTGCGATCCATCGTCTCGGCGTCGAGCTTCTCGACGCCGAGCAGGTCGAGCGCGGCGACCCAGTCGATCGCCTCGGCGATGCCGGGCGGCTTTTGGATGTCGGAGTCGCGCATGCGCGAGACGGCGTCGGCGACCTGGACGGCGAGCGTCTCGGAGGCGCCTTTGACGCGGCGGCGGACGATGTCGACCTCGCGCGAGGGCGTCGGGTAGTCGATCCACTGGTACAGACAGCGCCGCTTGACGGCGTCGTGCAGGTCACGCGTGCGGTTCGACGTCAGGACGATGATCGGCGGGTGCTCGGCGCGGATGGTCCCGATCTCGGGGATCGTCACCGTCGCCTCGGCGAGCAGCTCGAGCAGGAACGCCTCGAAGTCGGCGTCGGCGCGGTCGATCTCGTCGATGAGCAGGACCGCCGGCCGCGGGCCCGGGTGTTGCAGGGCCTGCAGGAGCGGACGGCGGATGAGGTAGTCCTCGCCGAAGAGCTGCTCCTCGTCCATCTTCTCGCCGGTCGTGTCGGCCATGCGGATGGCCAGCAGCTGGCGCGGATAGTTCCACTCGTACAGCGCCTCGGCGGTGTCGATGCCCTCGTAGCACTGCAAGCGGATGAGCGGCGTGTCGAGCACGTCCGCGAGCGCCTTCGCCGCCTCGGTCTTGCCGACGCCGGCCTCGCCTTCGAGCAGCAGCGGCTGGGGCAGGCGCAGGGCGAGGAACATCGACGTGGCCAGCGCGTCGTCGGCGAGATAGTCCTGCTGGCCCAGCAGGATGCCGAGATCCTCGACGCTCGAGACGAGCTTGCGGATCTCCTCCTCAGCTCCAAACACCTTGGTCATGCACGTGCCTCCGTAAATCCGGCTTCGGCGAGGACGGCCTCGTAGTCCTCTGGGGTGTCGACGTCTAGTGGAACGTTGCCCGCGATCGGGATTTCGACGACATCGTCGGCGCGCTGATCGAGCAGGCGCCAGACGCCCTTGTCACCGTGCAGCCTGGCGAGGTCGCCAAACACGCTGCGATGCAGCGCGAACGGATGCCCGCGACCGTCGTCGTAGCGGCACACCGCCAGCGGCGCGTCGCCGCGACCGGCAAGCAGCGCCTGCACCGTCGCGGGAGTCACGCCGGGCTGGTCTCCGAGCATCAGCACGAGCACCTCACAGCGTTCGTCGACGGTGTCGAGCGCGGCGGCGATCGAGGACGAGCAGCCTTCCCCGAAGGCGTAGTTCACGACGACGTCCGCACCTGAGAGGTCTACGCGCTCGCGCACCTCATCGGATGCACCGCCGATCGGAACGACGATCTGATCAAAGCCGGATGCGCGAGCGGTGTTGACGGTGTGGTCGAGCAAGGTCTTTCCACCATAGGGCAACAGTTGCTTGGGGCTTCCGAGGCGCTTGGAGCCCCCGGCGCCCAGCACGATGCCCGTCACGAAGCGGTCAGCTCGAAGGGACGGCATGGGCCTGCTCCTGCTCGAACTTCTTCTTGCAGCCCTCGCAGCAGAAGTAGACCGTCTCGCCACCCGACTCCAGGTGGGGCGTGTCCGGGGTGGCGGCGACGGTCATGCCGCAGATCGGATCGACCGCCATCGCCGGCGCTTCGGTGGCCGGCTTGGCGGCCTTCCCGGCGCTCGGGTTCGCAGGCGCGGCCTCGGCCAGGCCGTGCTCCTGCTCGTACTGCGCCTTGCAGCCTTCGCGGCAGAAGTAGATCGTCTCCCCGTCGTGCTCGATGTGGATCGAGTCCGGCGTCGCCGGCACGGTCATCCCGCAGATCGGGTCGGTGGCGAGTGCCGGCGACGGCGCCGTCGGCGGGCTCACGTGCACGAAGGCGTCGCTGCGGCGCACCTCGATGACGCGCGCGAGGATCGTCAGCGCGATCTCCGAGGGGGTGACCGCGCCGATCTCGATGCCGGCGGGTGTCTCGAGCTTGTCGAGCAGCTCGCCGGCCACGCCGTCTTCGCGCAGCTCCTCGACGAGCGCGGCGCCGCGCTTGGAGCTGGCGACGAGCCCGACGTAGGGCACGTTCGCCTCGAGTGCGAGGCGCAGCGCCTCGAGCTCGCCGCGGCCGTGCGCGGCGACGACGACCGCGAGATCGCCGGCCTCGAGCACCGGTGCCTCGTCCGGCGCGGCGACGATGTCAAGCCCCAGGTCGGGCCCGAAGCGCTCCAGGGCGCCCGCGATCGGCGTATCGCCGACGACGAGCACGCGCGGAGCCGGCAGCACGGGCTCCAGAAAGACCTCGATGGCCCCGCCCGAGAGGCAGGGGTTCTGCACGGTGACGGCTCCGTCCTCCTTGATGGCGGCGTCCTGGCCCTCGCCGCCCTCCACCTCGTCGGGCAGGATGCGCAGGAGCATCGGCTCGCCGCTCTGCATCGTCTTCAGGGCGTACATGCGGACGCTGTGCTCGGCGCACACGCCACCGACGAAGCCGTCGACCGTCCCGTCGCTGAGAACGAGCGCGACGTTCCCGGCCCGCGCACTCGTCGGGCGCTGGGCGCGCACGACCGTGGCCGTCACGAACGGCGCGCCCTGCGCGGCGAGCTCCTCCGCCCGCCGCGCTAGAGCGTCCGATCTCATCTCACTGCGGCGGCTCGGCGCGGCCCTGCATCGCCAGCCAGACGCGGCTCGGGTTCATCGGGATGTCCATGTGCTTGATGCCCTTGGCCCGGTAGATGCCGTCGATCACCGCGTTGGCGATGCACGGCGTGGACCCGTTGCATGCCGACTCGCCGACGCCCTTGGCCCCGATCGGGTGGTGCGGGCACGGCGTGACCGTCTCGCCGAGCTCCCAGTCGGGGCACTCCATCGCCGTCGGCAACAGGTAGTCCATGAACGACGAGTTCACGCAGTTGCCCTGCTCGTCGTACGAGATGATCTCCATCAACGCCTGACCGACGCCCTCCGTCAGGCCGCCGTGGATCTGGCCGTCGACGACCATCGGGTTGATGCGCACGCCGCAGTCGTCGACCGCGATGAAGCGGCGCATGAACACCTTGCCCGTGTCGGCGTCGATGTCGACCACCGAGATGTACGCGCCGAACGGGTAGGTCAGGTTCGGTGGGTCGTACACCGCCTGCGCGTCCAGCCCGCCCTCGAGGCCCTCGGGCATCGGGTTGGCTCCGTACGCGTACACGGCGATGTCCTCGATCTCGGCGCCGCGCGACGGGTCGCCCTTCATGTACCAGCGACCCTTCTCCCACGCGAGGTCGTCCGGGTTGGCCTCGAGCATCTTCGCCGCGATGAGCCGCGCCTTGTCGCGCACGCGGCGCGCGACGACGGCCGTGGCCCCGCCCGACACGGGCGTCGACCGGCTGCCGTACGTGCCAAGGCCGTACGGCGTCTTGTCCGTGTCGCCGTGGCGCACCTGGATGTCGTTCGGGCTGATGCCGAGCTCCTCGGCGACGATCTGAGCGAACGTCGTCTCGTGGCCCTGACCCTGGGTCTGTGCGCTGATCGACAGCACGGCCTTGCCCGACGGGTGGACGCGCAGGTCCGCGCCGTCGTTCATCGCGAGGCCGAGGATGTCCATGTGCCGGCGAGGCCCGGCGCCCACCCCCTCGGTGAAGAAGGCGCAGCCTATGCCCATGATCTCGCCGTTGGCCATCTTCTCCTTCTGCTCGGCGCGTAGCTGGTCGTAGCCGGCCATCTCCTTGGCGAGCTCCATCGCCTTGTGGTAGTTGCCCGAGTCGTAGACCCAGCCGGTGATCGTCTCGTACGGGAACTGCTCCGGCCTGATGAAGCTGTTCATGCGCAGCTCGATCGGGTCGACGTTCATCTCCATCGCGAGCGCGTCCACCATCCGCTCCACGAGGTACACGGCCTCGGTGATGCGGAACGAGCAACGGTACGCGACGCCACCGGGCGCCTTGTTCGTGTAGACGGCCTTGACCTGGACGTGCGCGCCCTGGAGGTCGTAGGACCCCGTCACGATGTGGAAGAAGCCGGCCGGGAACTTCGTCGCCTGTGCGGTCGAGTCGAATGCGCCGTGGTCGGCGATCGCGTCGACGCGCAGGCCCGTGATGCGGCCACCCTTCGCGCACATCTGTGCGTGGTTGCAGTAGTCGCGGGCAAAGCCCGTCGTGGCGAGGTTCTCCGAGCGGTCCTCGATCCACTTGACCGGCGCGCCGGCGACGATCGAACCGGCGATCGCGCAGACGTAGCCGGGGTAGACCGGCACCTTGTTGCCGAACCCGCCGCCGATGTCGTTGCACAGGATGCGGATGTTCTGCTCGGGCAGTCCCGCCACCTGCGCGTACACCGTGCGGTGCGCGTGCGGCGCCTGGTTGCCGTTGTAGATGTTCAGCTGGCCGGTCGCAGGGTTCATGTCGGCGACCATGCCGCACGTCTCCATCGGGCACGGGTGACAGCGCGCGTGCATGATGTCGCGCGTGACGACGGTGTCGGCCTCGGCGAAGACGCGGTCGCACTGCGCCTTGTCGCCGGCCTCCCACAGAGGAGAGGCGAGGTTGTCGACCTGACCGACCTTGTCGTCGCGGATCAGCGGTGCATCCGGGTCCAGCGCCTTGCGGCAGTTGACGATCGCGGGCAGGACGTCGTACTCGACGTCGATGAGCGCGAGCGCGTCCTGCGCCGAGTAGGCGTCCAGCGCGACGACGAAGGCGACCTCCTGGAGGTGGAAGCGGACCTTGTCGCCCGCCAGCACGGCCTGGGTGTCGTAGGAGATCGTCGGCATCCAGGCCAGGCCCAGCGTCTCGAGGTCCTTGGCGATGACGACCGCGGCGACCTTCGGGTGGGCGAGACACGCCGACGTGTCGATCGACACGATCTTCGCGTGGGCGTACGGGCTGCGCAGGATCGCGCCGTGGACCATGCCCGGCAGGCGGACGTCGTCCATGTAGTCGCCGAGACCGCGGATGAAGCGCGCGTCCTCCTTGCGCTTCATGCGACCGTGGCCGATCGGGGCGTCGGTGACCTTGCCGAACGCGTCGCCGGTTGCGTGGCCGTACCAGCCGGGGTTGCGTCCGGGAGTTGTTTCAACAGCCATGGACTACCTCCTTCCTCCGTGAGCGGCCTCGTACTCGGCTGCCCAGCGAACTGCCTTGACGATGTTGTCGTAGCCCGTGCAGCGGCACAGGTTGCCCGAGATGCCGTCGCGGATCTCGTGCTCGGTCATCTGGGTCGGGTTGGGATGCGTGTCGATGAGCCAGCGGGCCGTCGACATCATGCCCGGCGTGCAGAAGCCGCACTGCAGCGCATGACACTCGTGGAAGGCCATCTGCATGCTGGACAGGGTCCCGTCCGGTGCCGCCATGCCCTCGACCGTCACGAGCTCGTGACCCTCGGCCATCGCGGCCAGCATCGTGCAGGACTTGACCGGATAGCCGTCCATGAGAACGATGCAGATGCCGCAGTTGGATGTGTCGCAGCCCCAGTGAGTGCCGTGCAGCTCCGCGTACTCACGGATGTAGTGGACGAGCAACAGGCGCGGCTCGATGTCGTGCGAGTACTGCTGCCCGTTGATCGTCATGGATACAAGCATGCGTTCGATATCTCCTAGAGGCGGGTGGGAGCGAAGTGGCTGTGGTGGTCATGGAAGTACGGGGGGCCTCCCATGGCCGACGCGGCGGCGCGGCTGAGGGCGCGCGTCGTGAGCACGCCGGCGACGTGGCGCTTGTAGTCGGCCGGTCCGCGACCGTCGCTGTTGGGCGAGACGTCGGCCTGGGCCATCGCGCCCGCCTGGGCGAAGAGCTGCTCGGACGGCGTCTGGCCGATGAGCATCTGCTCGGCGCGACCGATGTGCATCGTCGTCGGGCCCACCGCGCTGCATGCGACGCCGGCCCAGTGGATGCGGCCGTTCTCGATGCCCAGCGCGGCCGACGCGGCCACGATCGCGAAATCGCCGGCGCGCCGCTCGACCTTCTCGTGCGCGCTGCCGTGACCGCGGACGATCGGGAAGCGGACCTCGGTCAGCATCTCGGTGCTCTGGACGGCGGTCATGTACGGGCCGATGTGGAACTCGTCCATGCCGATCCGGCGTTCGGCGCCACCGGGTCCGCGCAGGACCGCGATGCCCTTCAGCGCCGTGACGACGCCGGAGAGGTCCTCGGCCGGGTCGGCCTGGCAGACCGAGCCGCCGAGCGAACCGCGGTTGCGGACGACGGGATCGGCGAGGACAGCCTCGGCCTCCGCGAAGATGTGCGGGAACGTCCGCGAGAGGAGGTC
>JBOGYT010000146.1:0-10787 GCA_050696955.1 Solirubrobacteraceae bacterium
TGGTGGCAGGCCGCCGCGGCGGCGTGCCGGCGCGCTCTGGACCGGCTCGCGCCGCAGCGCGTGCGCGCGGTCGCGACGTGCGCGACGTCGGGCACGATCCTGCTCGTCGACTCCGCGGGTCATGCGCTGACCCCCGGGCTCATGTACGACGACGCGCGCGCGGGCGCCGAGGCCCAGCGCGTCAACGCGCTCGGGCCGCCGCTTCGCACGAGCGCGGGATGGGCGCTGCCCAAGCTCGTCTGGCTGCTCGGGCACGAGCCCGACCTCCCGCCCGGCGCGCGGCTCGCCCACCAGGCCGACCTCGTCACGCGGCGGCTCGCCGGCCACGCGGTGCCAAGCGACTGGAGCCACGCGCTGAAGAGCGGCTACGACCTCGTGGCAGAGCGCTGGCCGCGCGAGCTGCTCGACGAGCTCGGGGTGCCGGACGGCCTGCTGCCCGAGGTCGTCGCCCCGGGAACGCGCCTCGGCGAGGTCTGCTCCGGCGCGGCCGCCGAGACGCACATCCCGGCCGGCACACCGGTGGTCGCCGGCATGACCGACGGCTGCGCCGGCCAGATCGCCGCGGGTGCGCTGCGCGTCGGCCAGTGGAACTCCGTGCTCGGCACGACGCTCGTGCTCAAGGGCGTCGCGGATGACGTCGTCCGCGATCCGAACGGCGTCCTGTACTGCCACCGCTCACCGGACGGGGAGTGGCTGCCGGGCGGGGCGTCGAGCTCGGGCGCCGGCGTGCTGCCCGCCCGCTTTGCCGGCCGCGACCTCGACGAGCTGACGCGCCAAGCGGCCGCCAGCGCGGGCACGGACGTGATCGCCTATCCGCTCGTCTCGCGCGGCGAGCGGTTTCCGTTCGTCGCGCCGGACGCCGAGGCGTTCACGATCGGCGCGCCCGCGAGCGACGGTGAGCACGCCGCCGCGCTGCTGCAGGGCCTCGCGTTCGTCGAGCGCCTGTGCTTCGACTACGTCGATCTGCTCGGCGCGCCGACCGGCGGCGAGCTGAGCCTCACGGGCGGGGCCGCGCGCAACGCGTACTGGTGCCAGCTGCGCGCCGACGTGCTCGGCCGCCCGGTCCGCCTGCTGGACAGCGCCGAGTCGGCGTTCGGGATGGCGGTCCTGGCGGCGGCGGGCGGCGGGCGGCTCGCCGATACGGCGCAGCGGATGGTGCGCGTGCGCGAGGTCTTCGAGCCGGGCGGCGAGGGAGCGCGCCGGCGCGAGCGCTACGGGAGGTTCGTGTCAGAGCTCGAGCGCCGCGGCTGGCTCGGCGGCGAGCTGGCCGTTCACGCCCGTTCGCGCTAGCCCGCTAGGTGAGCAGGCTGTGGTTCGCCGGCTCCTCGACCTGCCCCAGCGAGACGACGAAGACGACGTGCTGGCGATGCACGGCGACGAACTCGTGGTTCGCGGTCTCGCCCACGGCGTCGAGCGGCTCGACGGTCACGTCCACGAGCGCGATGAAGTCGCGCTCCGGAGCGTTGAGCAGATCCGACAGGCGGCTGCGGTAGCCGTCGGCGGCGAGGGTGGCGGTACCGGTGATGCGCTGGCGGGGCGTCTCGATCGAGATGCGCTCATAACGATGCTGCACCCCCGCATTGTCGGCATGGCGTCCGGTCAGCATGAGGGTGACCGCACGTTTCTCGGCGGGGAGGCAGACTGCCTGGCGCTATCGAGTCGCCCCAGGTCTACCGCCGCCGCCGGGCCGCAGCGCTCGGGAGCCTCGCGGGGATCCTCGTCCTCGCCCTTCTCGCCGTTCGCGCGTGCGGGGGCGATGATCCCGGGCCCGCAAGCAGCGTCGCGCGCACCGGCGGGCCGAATCCCGACCCAAAGCCGTTAGAGCTGCCGCGCTCGGGGCGCCAGATCTTCCCGGCGCACCGCGTCGTTGCGTTCTACGGCGCGCCGCAGAGCGAGCGCCTCGGCGTGCTCGGCATCGGGTCGCCCGACCGCGCCGCCGCGCGGCTGCAGCGGGTCGCGCGCCGCTACGCGACGAGGCAGCGCCCCGTGCTCCCCGCGTTCGAGCTCATCGCGACGATCGCGGCGCAGGGACCGGGCGAGGACGGGCTGCACCGCATCCACCAGACGCCGGCGACGATCGACCGCTACCTGCGCGCGGCCCGGCGGGCGAAGGCGCTGCTGCTGCTCGACATCCAGCCCGGCCGCGGCGACTTCCTCAGCGAGGCGCAGCGGCTCGAGCCGTGGCTGCGCCAGCCCGACGTCGGCCTCGCGCTCGACCCCGAGTGGCACGTCGGCGCGAACGAGGTCCCGGGCCAGACGATCGGGTCGGTGACCGCCGAGGAGATCAACGAGGTCACCGAGTACCTCGCGAGCTTCGTCGTCGAGCGCCCGCTGCCGGAGAAGCTCGTCGTCGTCCACCAGTTCACGAGCGGGATGGTCGAGCGCAAGGAGGAGGTGCTCGACCGTCCCGGCGTCGCGATCACGATGAACGTCGACGGGTTCGGCAATCGCGCGGACAAGCGGGAGAAGTACGTCGAGTTCACCGGCGAGGTCGCGCGCTTCCACGACGGCTTCAAGCTCTTCTTCGAAGAGGACACAGACCTCATGCGCCCGCGCGACGTGCTGCGCTTGCAGCCGTCGCCCGATCTCATCGTCTACGAGTAGGTTTCGCCATCCGGTCGCCGGAACCGGCGACCTCCTGGCGACGTTGCTCACGGCACATCCTTCTCCAGCCAGATCTCCACCGGGTCGCTGCCGCGGACCATCCGCTCGATGACGCGGTAGCCCTCGGCGGCGTAGAGCTTGCGCGCCTCGCTGAGCACCTCGGTGGTGAGCAGGCGGACGCAGGTGTGGCCGCGCCGCACGGCGAGGCGCTCGAGCTCGTGCAGGAGCAGGCGCCCATGGCCGCTGCGCCGCGCGGACTGGGTGACGAACATGCGCTTGATCTCGCCGACCCCGGGGGCCAGCGTGCGCAGGCCGCCGCAGCCGACCGGCCGCCCGCAGTCGTAGAGCACGAGCCACGCCCCGTCGGGACCGGCGAACGCGGCCTCGGTGGCGAAGATGCGCTCGCTCGGCTTGAAGCGCAGGCCGAGCCGGTCCTGGAGGAGCACGAGATATTCCGCGAACAGCGCGCGCGTTGCGGCCCCGTCCGGCGGCTCCGCCCGTATCTCGACGACCGCTGTCACGCGTCTCGTTGTAGCGCGATGATCGCCACGTCGTCGCTGAGCTGCTGCGCCCAGCTCACCGCGGTGGCGTGCACGAGTTCGACGAGCGCCTGCGGATCGAGCGTCAGCGCGTGCGCGGCCACGAGCTCGCTCACCCGCTGCAGCCCGAACAGCTGCCCGTCGCGGCGCGCCTCGATGAGGCCGTCGGTGGCGGCGAACAGCAGCTCCCCCGGCTCGAGCAGCACCTCGTGCTCCACGTGGCGCAGGTCGTCCTGGACGCCGAGCGGCAGCCCGGTCGCCGGCAGCTCGCGCAGCGCGCCGTCGCGCGCGACGACGAGCGGCGGGACGTGGCCGGCGTTCGCGTAGCGCAGGACCCCGTCGTCGATGATCGCCAGGAACGCGGTCACGAGCGCGACGCCGCGGGGCAGGCGCGTGCGCAGGATCGCGTTGGCCTGATTCATCACGACCCCGGGCCGGTCGGAGTCCCACGTGCGCGCCTCGACGAAGAAGCGCACCATCGAGCTGACGGCCGCGACCTCGAGCCCCTTGCCGCTGACGTCCCCGACGAGCACCGCGAGCGCTCCGCTCGGCAACCGCCAGACGCCGAACAGGTCGCCGCCCGAGACCTGCCCCTCCGCCGGCTCGTAGACGAACCCGAGCGAGTAGCCCTCGAGCTCGGGCGGCTCGCCGGGGATGAACCCGCGCGTCAGCGCGCCCGCGATCCGGCGCTCGTGCTGGAACTCGAGCGCGTTGGCGATCGCTGCCGCGGCCGCGCGTGAGAACGAGCCCAGCAGCGCCATCGTGTGCTCGCCGAACGCGCTCTCGTCGGTGTGGCCGACGGCGAGCATCCCGAAGCGGCGCGGCCCGAGCGACAGCGGGACGTGTACGAGCGAGCGCATGTCCTCGACCTCGGCCCAGGGCAGGAAGCGGTCGCGATCCTCCGGACGGCTGACGTACGGCTCGCCGGATTGACCGAAGGCGCCCATCATCCCGTCGTCCAGGGGGTAGCGATGCGAGGACAGCGGCGCTGCCGTTCCCTTGCTCGCCACGACGCGCAGCGTCGGCGTGATGTGGTCGAGGCTCAGCAGGACGACGGTCGGCGCCTCGGCGATGATCGCCGCCTGCTCGACGATCGACTCGTACACGAGCGCGAGGTCAAGCGATGCCGTCACGGCCTCGGCGGCGCGGTGCAGCATCTCCTCGGTGCGAGCGCGCTCGGCCTGGTGCTCGAGCAGCTCGGCGCGCTCGAGCGCCACGGCCGCCAGCCGGGCGAAAACCTCGGTGACCCGCAGGTGATCCGGACCGAGCGCAGGCAGCGGCGGGCTGGACGACAGCGCGAGCACGCCTAGCGTGCGCCCCTCCGCGGTGCGCACCGGGCAGGCGATGAACGACGACGTCCGGTACCACTCCCATGCTCCGGCGGCCTGCGAGGCGTCGAGCTGATCGTTCAGGCGCGCGCGCAGCCGCTCGGCGCCTTCCCAGGTCTCGATGTCGGCCAGCAGCATCGGCTCGCCGACTGCGATCGCGGCCTCGGTGATCCCGCCGCGTTCCGGGTCGTAGGGCCGGTCGATCACCGGCTGGAGCAGCGCGCGGATCTCCGGTGTCTGAAACCAGGCGGCCGCGGGTCGAATGTGGCCGGCCTCCCAGTCGATCGTCTGAAACGCGCAGCCGTCGACGTCGAGCAGGATCCGAATCTGCAGCAGGATCTCGTCGAGTGTTCGAGGCAGCCAGGCTCCCGAGGGGGAGCCCGCGTGTTCGATGCCGGGCTTCTTGCCCTGTTCCTCACCGTTCATGGTTCGCGTGACCATAGCCCGGCCCCGCCGCAGGCAAAAGCCGCTCGCACGTTCGTCCGCGGAGTTTGGCCGCAGGCGCAGAGGGAACCAGGATGGAGTCGATGTTGATGTCCATGGTCAGCGCATCGCTGTATGTCCTTGCTCTGTGCATCGCGATGACGCTGGTCGCTCCGGTCCCACGGAGGGCATGTCGCGGTGCCCGCATCGCTCAGCTCGCGTGCGGTATCTGCGCTGGCGCCACGATCGCGGCGGCGCTGGGAGCGACCGTAGCGGGTCGCTGGGTGATCGCGGGGGGTTGTTCCGGCATTGCCCTGGCCTGCCTGGGGGCGTGGCTGTGGGTGACGCGGCGCTCCGCTGACTCGGGGCCCGACGACGGCGACGACAGCGACGACGACGGCGGCGGAGGGCGGCTGCGGCGCCCGCTGCCCCCGGCTCCGTCCACGCCGCTCGGTGGCCCGCCCACCGATTGGACGCAGTTCGACCGGGCACGCGCTGCCTGGGAGAAGCCGCGCGTTCCCGCTGACGTCTGAGCGGCGGGCGCAGAGAAATCCAACTTCGTGTTCGACAGGGAGAGCACGAAGACGCACACCGTCATCGGCAAGGTCAACGAGATCGTCGTGAAGTCCGGCGCGGGGGACGTCGATCTCACTTCGCGCCATCGATGCCCAGACCGACTCGGGCGACGTCACCGTTCGCGCCCGCTGATCGGCGTCAGGAGGCGGTCAGCTCGCGCGGCGTGATCTTCAGCCGCCGCTCCTCGCCGTCGCGCACGACGACGAGCTCCACGGCGCGCGCGATCGCCTCCTCGGTCATGAGGCGCTGGAGGTCGGCGACCCCGCGCAGCGGCGTGCCCGACGCCTCGACGAGGATGTCCTCGGGCTGAAGCCCAGCCGCCGCGGCGGGCGATCCCGGCGCGACCTCAACGACCTCGATGGCGCTGTCGCGCCCGAGCCGGCCGGCGATCCGGGGCGGGAGCGGCCGCGCGCCGCCGGCGATCCCGAGGTAGGCGCGCCGGACGCGGCCGTCGGTCATCAGCGCCGAGATGATCCGGCGCGTCGTCGCGTCGATCGGCACGGCGAGCCCGAGCCCGATCCCCGCGACCGCCGTGTTGACGCCGACGACCTGGCCGCGGCCGTTGACGAGCGCGCCGCCGGAGTTGCCGGGGTTCAGCGCGGCGTCGGTCTGGATGACGTTGTCGACGACGCGCCGCCCGTCGCCCGAGCGCACGGGCAGCGAGCGCCCGAGCGCCGAGACGACGCCCGCGGTGACCGAGCCCGCGAAGCCGTGCGGGTTGCCGATCGCGACGACGAGCTGGCCGACGCGCAGCGCCGACGCGTCGCCGAGCGTCGCGGGGACGAGGTCGCTGGCCTCCGCGCGCAGGACGGCGAGGTCCGACAGCGGATCGCGGCCGACGACGCCGAAGGCGAACTCGCGCCCGTCGACGAACGAGGCGACGCCCTCGGGCGCCGATCCCTCGACGACGTGAGCCGACGTGACGAGGAAGCCGTCGGGCGCGAGCACGAAGGCCGAGCCGCCGCCCGAGACGCGCCGCCCGCCGCGCACCCGCCGAAAGACGCGCAGGTTGGCGACCGACGGCGCGAGATCGCGCGCAACGGTGGTGACGACCGAGGAGTAGGCGTCAAGCGCCTCGGCGTCCGACGGGCGGTCGGCAGGTGCGGCCGGATCGCCCGGCGGGCCGCCGACGAGAAGTAGGTTGCTCATGCAACCAAAGGTAGCGGGCGCGAGACCGCGTGACGTGGGAGCGGTCGTGGGCCTCGTTTTTGCGCTGTTATCGGGTGCTATCGCTGGTGATAGCCGGTGCTGCTCGTTCGAAAAGGACGACTCGTGCCAACGGGCCGCGGTCGCGTGACGTGGGGCAGCGTGCTTGGACACGTGTCCCGGGGAGGCGACCGCGGCGGCGGCCGTCGTCAGGTCCCCTCGACGCGCGCCTTCAGCTCCGCAGGCCGGACGTCCACGAGCGTCTCGCGCAGCTTCGCCTCGCGCTCGGCGTTGAGGAACAAGCCGATGACGCCGCCGGGATCGACCTCGAGCTCGTACGTCGCGCGGGTGCGGCCGTCGCCGAGGTCCTCGAGGATCCACGCGCCGTCCATCCCCTTGAGGTCGCCCTTCTCGCGGTGCCACGTCACGCGCCGCGGCGGGTCGTAGGAGACGCTGAGCTCGAGCTTGATCATCGTGACCTTCGCGTCGATCTCGACCTTGCAGCGCGAGACGCGGCCGTCGGCGTCCTGCTCGAGCGGGCGCACCGTGCCGAGCGTGCCCTGCCACTCGGCCCATGTCGCGACGTCCTCGGCGACCGGCCAGACCGCGTCGATCGGCGCGTCGATGTCCGCGCTCGCGCTCCCGCTGATCGCCATGGCGCGAGACCCTAGCCGATCCGCGCCCGCCCGCTCACGCGGGCTCCGCGGGCAGGCCGTGCTGGCTGAGGTTGCGGTTGCTGTAGGCCTCGTCGCCGGTCACCTCGCGCCCGAACCACTCCGGCGCGCGGAAGTCCATCGCCGCGTCCTCGTCGTCGAACTCGACCTCGGCGACGACGAGGCCGTCGAGCGGCCCGGAGAACTCGTCGACCTCGACCTCGACGCCGTCGGCCTGCATGCGCCGCCGCGTCTTCTCGACGCGCCGCCCCTCCGTGAGCTCCCACAGCGCGTCGGCCCGCGCGCGTTCGAGCTCGAACTCCTGCTCGACGCGCGTCGCGCCGCGGCCGTGCTTGATCGTCAGCGTGCAGCGACGCGGCGTGAGCCGTACGCGAACCTCGGTCTCTCCGTCCAGGGCCACGTAGCCCTGGCGGATCGCCTCGCGGCGGGCGTACGCGAGGCTCGACGGCAGCCCGGGCAGCAGGAACTTGCGCTCGATCTCAGTTCCGGAGGCCATCGGCCGTCGAGCGCGGGTCAGCCCTCTTGGTCCGCGGGCTCCTCGGCCGCGGCCTCGTCCTCCGCCGGCTCCTCGGCGCCCTGGTCCGGGTTGTCGATCGCCGCGAGGATGTCCGCCTTGGCGGCATCCGTGGCGTCTTCGATCGCGCCGGCCGTATCGGGATCTTCCGGTGCTCCGGTGGTTTCAGACATGTCTCCTCCTCGGGTCGGCGTTTCGGGGGAAGCTACCCGGATCGGTCGCCCTGAAGCTCTACGGCGCGTCGCGGAGAACGCAGGCATCCAGGCCGTAGGACTCGGCCTCGATGTTGGCGTCCAGGAACGGGCTGCCGTCGATGATCTGCATCGGGTCTGAGCGCACCTCGCCGATGCCCTTCTGCGTCGCCGTGATGAGGGCGTCGATGGTCTTGCGGTCATCCGACGGCGGCTCGAGCTGGCGCAGCCGGTTGACGCGCTTGGACAGCGCGGGCACGACCACGTCCCCCACGAAGCCGCGGACCTCGCCGGAGCTCGGGAGCCCCTCGGCCTCGAGCTCCTGGAGCGTCGGGATGACGGTCGCGCCGGTCTCCTTGCAGATCGCGTTGCCGTCGTCGACGAAGCTGTTCTTGCTGGCGCCCTCGTAGTCACACCCGGCCGCCAGCACGGCGAGGGCGAGCGCGAACGGGAGGACGCGCGCCGTCATGGCTGCGCCGCGACGCTGCCGTCCGGCTGCATCGCGAGCGTCTGCGCCGCGATGTTCGTGCGCGCGAAGAGCAGTGGGTTCTCGAAGATCGGCATCGCGCGCACGTGGTTGCGCCGCGACTCGGCGAGGCGGAAGACCGCGTCGAAGCCGTCCTGGGTCTCAAGGCGCTGCGTGACCGCGTCGTAGTAGTCGCCGAGCAGCGCATCGAACGCGTCACGCCAGCCGTCGGCGGTGGCCCAGCGCTGCTCGAACTCGCGCTCCGGACTGCCCGGAGGCGTGCCCGGCGCGGCGGCGACGATCGCGTCCGCCAGCTGCTCGGAGAAGTCGCTCGTGCCGCCTGCGATCGTCGCCGTCTCGGGGACGTGCTCGAGCAGCTTGCGGCGGCGGGCGGAGAACACCGGGTTGGCGAAGTCGGTCATGAGCAGCGCCGCGGCGAGGCGATCGCTCAGCAGCCCGCTCCGCATCGCCTCGCGCAGGACGATCTGATCCTCGAAGGCGCGCTCGGGCACGACGAAGACGAAATGCGTGTCGCCGGGCTGCTTGAACCCGCGGCCGTCGTCGAGCGCGACGTCGAACCGCTCGAGGCTGGCCGAGTAGACCGCGGGGGCCACAGCGAACGGGGGCGGCCGGCGCAGGCCGAGCATCTTGTTCAGCGCTTCGGAGTCGACGAAGAACGTGTTCGGCAGATCGACCTCGAGGACGCCCGCCACCTCGGCGTTGCGCGTGTGGCTCGAGATGAGGTTCACCGTCGGCGTGTCGAGGATCTGCTCCATGATCCGGCCGGGGCGCTCGATCGTCCCGCCGCCGGGGGCGAGCGCCGCGAAGCGCGCGGCGGTCCAGCGCTCGATGCTCGGCCGCGCGACCTCCATCTCGCACGCCAGCGCGCCCTGCGGCACCTTCCCGGTGAACCACGGATGCTCGCCGCGCGCGTCGCCCGGGCCGAAGATCGACGGTTCGATGCGCGCGTCCTGCGTGTGCCAGTTGATCCACGGCGAGCGCAGCTCCTTCATGAGGAAGTTCCCGCCGCGGTGGCTCTCGAACGGGCCCTTGCCCTCGGTCTCCGGCGCGAGCGCGTGGGCCGAGTTGCCGGCGAACACCCACGCCGAGTTGCGCCCGACGGTGCGGTAGTAGTTGAAGCCGCCGGCGCGCCGGTCCCACGCCATGAGCTCGACCTCGCCGTGCTCGGGATCGAACGTGCTGATGAGGATGTCCGGCCCGGAGTCGCCGCTGCCGAACGCGCCGACGAAGCGCACGTTGCGGTTCACCCGTTGCGTGGCGTCGGACACGGGCAGCTGGCTGCCCTCGCCCAGCACGAAGAACGTCGGCTTGCGCGGCAGGGCGAAGCCGGCCTGGATCGCGGCACGGGTGAGCTTGTCGAGCGTCTCGACGGGCGTGCGCGGGAAGACGCCCCGCACGAGCAGGAGGGTCGCGAACGGGTCGCCGAGCTCCGCGCCGGCCTCGTCGGCGCTCATCGTGCGCACGGTCGAGTCCTGCCCGACGACGAAACGGTGGATCGCGTCCGGGTCGAGCGGCTCGGTGAGACCGCTGAAGACGCTGCAGCTCGTGTCGGTAACGGCTTGGGTGCCCATGGAGCGGCTCGCGCGCAGGCTAACCATTCAGGCGCCGGCGCGGGAGTCTTTGGTGCGCCCCCGCGTGGCGGCTCATTAGCCTGAGACGTCTCGTGCGCCTGGCGATCATCAGCGACACCCACCTGCCGCGCGGCACGCGGGCGCTCCCCGACACCTGCGTCGAGCACTGCCGCGAGGCCGACGCCATCCTGCACGCCGGCGATCTGAGCGACGTCGCGGCGCTCGAGCTGCTGCGCTCGCTCGGTCCGCCCGTGCACGCGATCCACGGCAACGTTGACGGTGAGGGGGTGAAGCGGCTGCTGCCCGCGCGCCTCGAGCGCGAGTTCGACGGGCTGCGCATCGGGATGACCCACATCCCCGGCCCGGCCGGCGGCCGGCTCGAGCGGTTGCGTGCCGCCTTTCCGCGCTGCGACGCGGTCGTCTTCGGCCACACCCACATGCCCGAGCACCGCGCGCAGGACGGCTTTCAGATCTTCAACCCCGGATCGCCGACCGACCGCCGCCGCGCGCCCGCCCACACGATGGGGATCGCGACGATCGCCGATGGGCGGATCGAGTTCGAGCTGCGGGTCGTGGGATGAGCTGACTCGTCGAGGATCTGCTCGTGCTCGCCCGGCTCAACGAGACGCGCGAGAGCGCGCGCGGGCCGGCGACCGCGTGCGGCTCGTGGTCCGCGACCACGGACCGGGGCTGCCGGTCGCCGACGGGGCGACCCTCTTCGAGCGCTTTTGGCG
>JBOGYT010000147.1:0-4997 GCA_050696955.1 Solirubrobacteraceae bacterium
CACGTGCCCGGCTGCCCGCCGCGCCCCGAGGCGCTCATGCACGGGATCCTCAAGCTGCGCAAGAAGATCCAGGACGACCCCGACCTCGGCTGGCGCGAGGGCTACGGCGCCCACGGGACCGAGGAGATCGTGTCGTTCGACGACGAGGCGCTGGACGAGACGGCGGTCAACGTCTTCGGCGCGGGGAACACGCTCGGTGCCTGACGCGGTCGGCCTCGAGCTGCTCGCCATGCAGCTGCGCGAGGCCGACGCCGGCTCGGTCCTCGACACGCTGCACTTTCGCGACAAGGGGACGATCCAGATCGCGCCGCAGACGGTCGTCGAGACGCTCGACCGCCTGCGCGCCAAGGGCTTTGAGGCGCTCATGTCCGTGCACGGCGTCGATTACTACCCCGAGGAGCCGCGCCTGGGCGTCCACTACGAGCTGCTCGACATGACGAAGCTCGACCGCCTGACCGTGAAGCTGCGCGTGCCGCTCGACGCACCGAACGTGCCCTCGGTGACCCCCGGCTGGCCCACCGCCAACCACCAGGAGCGCGAGGTCTACGACATGTTCGGCGTCGTGTTCGACGGCCACCCGGACATGCGCCGGATCCTCATGCCCGAGGACTACGAGGGACACCCGCAGCGGCGCGACTTCCCGATCGGCGGCGAGCCGGTCTTCTTCACCGTCGACGAGGCGCACGGCAGGACGTACACGCAATGAGCTCCACGGACATCACCAAGGCGACAGATCCGAACGAGTACCGCAAGCTCGAGGAGTCGATCACGATGGCGCCCGTCGAGCGGCTGGGCTCCGACGGCGACCAGGAGCTGCTGACGCTGAACATGGGCCCGCACCACCCCGCGACGCATGGGGTGCTGCGCCTGCTCGTCACGCTCGACGGCGAGGTCGTGCGCGACGTCAAGCCGATCATCGGCTACGTCCACACCGGCATCGAGAAGACCGCCGAGGACAAGAGCTACTGGAAGGCGATCCCCGTCGTCGAGCGGATGGACTACCTCGCCTACTACTTCAACGCGATGGCGTTCTGCGGCGCCACCGAGACGCTGCTCGACCTCGAGGTGCCGCCGCGCGGGCAGTACCTGCGCGTCATCCACCTGGAGCTCAACCGGATCATGAGCCACCTCGTGTGGCTCGGGACGGGCGCGCTTGACCTCGGCGCCATGTCGATGTTCTGGTACTGCTTCCGCGACCGCGAGCTCGTCCTCGACCTGTTCGAGCAGAGCTCGGGCCAGCGCATGCACACGCGCTACATCCAGGTCGGCGGCGTGGCGGAGGACATCCCGGCGGGCTGGATCGAGAAGGTGCGCGAGTTCACCGCCCAGATGCCGGGCCGCGTCGACCAGTACAAGGACCTGCTCGCCAACAACGAGATCGTGCTCCAGCGCCTGCGCGGTGTCTGCCCGCTCGCAGAGGAGGAACTGCTCTCGCTCGGCGTGACCGGGCCGCTCCTGCGCGCCGCCGGCAACCCGTGGGACCTGCGCAAGGCGACGCCCTACAGCTCCTACGACCACTTCGAATTCAAGATCCCGGTCGGCACCGAGGGCGACAACTGGGACCGCTTCGCGGTGCGCGTCGCCGAGATCTACGAGTCGGTGAAGATCATCGACCAGGCGCTCGACAACCTGCCCGACGGTCCCTGGATCACCGAGGACCGCAAGGTCGCGATCCCGCCGCGCCACGAGCTGGCCACGTCGATGGAGGCGCTCATCCATCACTTCAAGCTCGTCACCGAGGGCTTCCGCGTGCCGCCGGGCGAGTTCTACTACCCGATCGAATCCCCGCGCGGGGAGCTCGCCTGCTTCGTCCGCTCGGACGGCTCGTCCAAGCCCGCGCGCGTGCACATGCGCGACCCGTCGTTCGTGAACCTCCAGGCGATGGCGCCGATGAGCGAGGGCGCGTACATCGCCGACCTCATCGCGACGCTCGCGATGCTCGACCCGATCCTGGGCGGCATCGACCGGTGAGCACGAACGGACACGGCGCCGAGGCGGGGACCGGGCACCCGCACGGCCGCCGCGGTCCGCAGGTCGCGCGCTTCGGCAAGGGCTCGCGCGTTCCCGGCTGGGACGACGCGGCCGACCTGTGGAAGGACCCGGCGGTCATCCCCGACCCGGCGACGACGCCGGTGCCGGCGCAGCTGCGCGCCGAGATCGAGGCGCACATGGCGAAGTACCCCGACCTCCGCAGCGCGGCGATCCCGGCGCTCGCCGCGGCGCAGCGCGTTCACGGCTGGTGCTCGCCCGAGGCGATCGAGCAGGCCGCCTGCGTCATGCGGCTGACGCCCGGCTACCTCATCTCGGTCGCGTCGTTCTACGACATGCTCGAGACGCATCCGGTCGGCCAGCACGACGTCTACGTCTGCACGAACATCTCGTGCTCGCTGTGCGGCGCGGACGAGCTGCTGGAGCGCCTGCGCGAGGAGGTCGGCGACGACACGCAGACGTTCAACCTGCGCTCGTTCGAGTGCCTCGGCGCGTGCGACATCGCCCCGATGGCGTCGGTTGACGGGACGTACGTCGGGCCGATCGACCTCGACGAGGTGCCGACGCTCATCGAGCAGGTCCGCAACGGCACCCCGCCGCTGCCCAACAAGCAGCTCAAGCTGCGCAAGAGCACCGATCCGAACGCGGCGAGCGCGCCGATTCCCGGCGCGGCGACGGATCCGAGCCCCAGCCCCTCGACGAGCGAGGACCCGGATGGCTGAACCCGTGAGCCACACGATCCTCTTCGCCGGCATCGACGAGCCGGGCCTGCACACCATCGACGTCTACCGCCGGCGTGGCGGCTACGAGCCGATGCGCACGGCGCTGACGCAGATGACGCCCGAGCAGGTGCTCGACGAGCTGCTCGCGTCGAACATCCGCGGCCGCGGTGGGGCGGGCTTCCCGAGCGGCAAGAAGATCTCGTTCATCCCCAAGGTGCCGGTCGACAAGTACCTCGTCTGCAACGCCGACGAGTCCGAGCCCGGCACGTTCAAGGACCGCGAGCTCATGCAGAAGAGCCCGCACATGCTCATCGAGGGGATCGTCATCGCCGCCTACGCCGCGGGCGCCAACCGCTCGTTCATCTACATCCGCGGCGAGTACGGCTACCAGGCCGACATCATCGACGCGGCGCTCGTCGAGGCGCAGGAGGCGGGCTTCATCGGGGAGGACATCCTCGGCTCGGGCTTCGATCTGTCGCTCGTGCTGCACCGCGGAGCGGGCGCGTACATCTGCGGCGAGGAGACGGGCCTGCTGGACTCGCTCGAGGGCAAGCGCGGCAACCCGCGGCTGAAGCCGCCGTTCCCGGCCAACCAGGGCCTGTACCAGGGGCCGACGGTCATCAACAACGTCGAGACGCTCGCCACGATGCCGCACATCATCCGCGTCGGCGGCGAGGAGTACGCGAAGATCGGCACCGAGACCTCCACGGGGACGAAGCTCGTGAGCGTCTCGGGCAACGTCACGCGGCCGGGCAACTACGAGGTCGTGCTCGGCACGCCGTCGCGCGAGATCATCTACGACATGGCGGGGGGCCCGCCCGACGGCCGCGAGGTGAAGTTCTGGTTCCCGGGCGGCTCGTCGGCGCCCGTGCTGACGGGCGACGACCTCGACATCCCCTACGACTTCGACAGCCTGGCGAAGGCCGGGTCGATGCTCGGCTCGGGCGCGATCATCGTCGTCGACGACTCCGTGCCGGTCGTCGACGTCGCGCTGAAGCTCGCGAAGTTCTACGAGCACGAGTCGTGCGGCAAGTGCACGCCGTGCCGCGAGGGCACGCGCTGGACGGTGGCGATGCTCGAGCGCGTCGACCACGGCACGGCGACCCCGATGGACCTCGACATCATGGCCTCCGTCCAGGAGCAGATCATCGGCAACTGCCTGTGCGTGCTGGGCGACGCGATGGCGATGCCGATCGGCTCGATGGTCGAGAAGTTCCGCGAGGAGTTCGAGGACCACATCGAGGCCGCGCGGGCGCGCAACCCGTTCGGCGACGAGGTGCCCCAGCCGCCGCCGCCGCTCGTGCAGGGGGCGGTCGATGCCTAGGCCCGTCAAGGACGAGATCGGCTTCTCGATCGACGGGCTGGAGGTGCGGGCGCAGGCGGGGACGATGCTGCTCGACGCCGCCCGGCTCGGCGACGTCGAGATCCCCTACTTCTGCTACGAGCCGAAGCTCGGCGCGCCCGTCGGCGCGTGCCGCCAGTGCCTCGTCGAGATCGAGGGCATCCCCAAGCTGCAGGTGGCCTGCGCGACGCCGGTGCGCGACGGAATGGTCGTGCATACGCAGACCGCGCGCGTGAAGGCGGCCCAGGAGGCCGTCGTCGAGTTCCTGCTCGTCAACCACCCGCTCGACTGCCCCGTCTGCGACAAGGGCGGCGAGTGCCCGCTGCAGGACATCTCGTTCGGCTGGGGCGCGGGCCGCTCGCGCTTCGTCGAGCCCAAGCGGCACTTCCATAAGCCGGTGCCGCTCTCGCCCCTCGTCCGGATCGACCGCGAGCGCTGCATCCTCTGCTACCGCTGCGTCCGCTTCAGCCAGGAGGTCGCGGAGGACGAGCAGTTGCAGCTACTCGATCGCGGGGCGCGCTCGTACGTCGGCACCTTCGACGAGCGGCCCTACGTGGCCCCCTTCCACGGCAACATCACCGACCTCTGCCCGGTCGGGGCGCTGACCAGCTACACCTACCGCTTCCGGGCGCGGCCCTGGGACATCGAGGAAGCGGGTTCGGTCTGCACCCTGTGCCCGAGCCAGTGCAACGTCAGCTTCACCGTCCGCGACGACCAGGTCAAGCGGGTGATCGCCCGCGACAACCCCGACGTCGACGACGGCTGGCTCTGCGACCGCGGCCGTTACGGCTTCGAGATGTTCGCCGCCGAGGAGCGCGTGCGGGCACCGCGGCTGCGTGGCGGCGAGGAGCCGGGCTGGAAGGCGGCGATCGAGAAGGCGGCCGCGGGCCTGCGCACCAACGCATCCGAGGTTGAGCACACTGGAGAGGGGTCAATCTCCGATG
>JBOGYT010000148.1:0-4071 GCA_050696955.1 Solirubrobacteraceae bacterium
GTATACGTCCTCCAGCTCGTCCGCGACGCGCGCCCAGCGCAGCTCGGCGCGCAGCGGCGCGGCCTGGTCGTGCAGCCGCTCGCGCAGCGCGTGGTCGTCGATGAGCCGGGCGAGCTGTGCGGCGAGCGTCTCGACGTCGCGCGGCTCGAACAGCAACCCGCGCTCGCCCTCGTCGAGCACCTCCTCGTAGACGGGCAGGCGCGACGCGAGCGCAACGGCGCCCGCGTTGATCGCCCGCAGCAGCAGCGACGGCGCCGGCGCGACGCCCTCGGAGGCGGCGACGAAGACGTCGGCACCGGCGAGCGCCTCGTCCTCGGAGAGCTCGCCCGGCGTCGCGTAGCGCACGCGCCGCTGCAGGTCCGCGCGCAGCGGCGTGCTGCTCGACGGGCCGCGCGCCGAGACGATCGTCACCTCCCAGTCCCCGGCCGGATCGAGCCGCCGCACGGCGCGCAGGAACAGGCGCAGCGCCGAACGTTCCTCGTCGTCGACGAACACAATGTGACGTCGCCCGGAGGTCGTCGCTTGCGATGACCGGAGGGCGAAACCATTCTCATCCGTCGTCGCTTGCGATGACCGGACGGCGAAACCGTTCTCGTCGTGTCGCGTCGCCGGCGGATCGCAGCCCGGCAGCACGACGCGGTAGTCGGCGGGGAAGTACCGCTGCATCAGCTCCCTCGTCGCCGCAAAGCTCGCCGTGCGGGCATCGAGGCGCCCGAGCACGAGCTGGACCACCTTGCGCGCGACCTGCGTCGACAGCAGGCGCTCGGTGGGCAGGTGGAACGTCCCGACGTTCAGTGCGCGCGAGTGGCGCAGAGCGGCGCTCGATGCCGACGGCGCGAACGGCTCGTGCACGTGGCAGACGTCGAGCGGCAGGATCGTCAGCAGGTCCTCGATCGTCCGCGAGACGTCGACGGGCAACGCGGGGACCCGGCGACGCGAGTTGCCGGGCAACTCGGGCAGCGCGTCGCCGACCGCGAGCACGCGCGGCGGCGCGCCCGGCTCGGGCAGCAGCGTGGCCGGCTCCTCGCGCGCGCCGAGCAGCGCCTGGCGCGTGTCGCGCACGGCCGCGGCGGAGCGCGACGGCGCGACGATCAGGACCTGGTGGCCGCGGCGGGCGAGCTCCGAGGTCACCCGCTCGACGTACGACGTGATGACGTGGTCGCCGCCGTCCCAGGGATGGGAACTCACGTGGGCGATCGCGAGGCGGTCGTGGGGCACGCCCTGAGGATAGGGCGCGCTGACTCAGTCCTCGTAGAGCTCGATGAACACCGTCGCGTAGCGCTCGTAGACGACGCTGCGCTTGACCTTGAGCGTCGGCGTCAGCTCCTCGTGCTCCTGTGTGAGGTCGCGGTCGAGGATCGCGAAGCGCTTGATCTGCTCGATGCGGGCGAAGCGGCGGTTGGCCTCGTCGATCGCGCGCTGGATCTCCGCGCGGACGCCGGCGTGCCGGGCGAGCGCCGGATCGTCGGGATCGGCGCCGGCCTGCTCGGCCAGCGCGGCGGCCTCGTCGGGGTCGAGCGTCACGAGCGCGACGAGGTACGGCCGGCGGTCGCCGTAGACGACCGCCTGCGAGATCCAGCGCGATTGCTTGATCGCGCTCTCGATGTTCGACGGCGAGATGTTCTTGCCGCTGGAGGTGATGATGAGGTCCTTCTTGCGGCCGGTGATGCGCAGGTAGCCGTCGGCATCCAGCTCGCCGAGGTCGCCGGAGTGCAGCCAGCCGTCGCTCAGGACCGCGCGCGTGGCCGCCTCGTCACGGTAGTAGCCGAGGAAGATGTTGGGGCCGCGCATGAGCACCTCGCCGTCCTCGGCGATGCGCACCTCGCAGCCGGGGAGCGGCTTGCCGACGGTCCCCGGCCGGTTCTCCTCGATCGTGTTGAGCGTCGACGCGACGCTCGTCTCGGTCATGCCATAGCCCTCGAGCACCCACACGCCGGCGGCGTGGAAGAACTCGACGATGTCCGCTTCGATCGGGGCGGCGCCCGTGATCGCGAGCTTGCTGCGGTTGCCGAACAGCGCGCGCACCTTGTGCAGCACGAGCCGGTCGGCGAGTGCGAGCTGGGCCTTGAGGACGAGGCCCGGATGGCCGCCGCGGCGCTCGCGCCGGCGCACCTCGCGACCGACGCCGACGGCCCACCAGAAGAGCTTTGCCTTCGCGCCGCCCGCGGCCTGCGCCTTGCCGGTGGCCGCCGCGTAGATCTTCTCGAAGATCCGCGGAACGGACGGCAGGTGCGTCGGGTTGAGCTCGGCGACGTCGTCGATGATGAGCTTCGGGTCGCGGCGCCAGTAGGCGACCTCCGATCCCGAGGCGATGCCGATGATCTGCACCGCGCGCGCGAGCCCGTGCGCGAGCGGCAGGAAGAGGTACAGGACGTCGTCTGCCGGCTTGAACTCCAGCCGCTGGCGGACCATGTCGACGACCGCGAGCAGCGTGGCGTGGGTCAGCATGCAGCCCTTCGGCGGACCGGTCGTGCCCGACGTGTAGACGATCGTGGCGACATCGCCCGGCGCCGCCGCGGCGGCGCGCTCGTCGAGATCGTCGTCGCCGACCTCCGCCCCGCGCTCGCGCACCTCGTCGAGCGTCATCGCCCCCTCCGCCCGCCCCTCGAAGCAGATGATGTGCTCAAGGTCGGGCAGGTCGCCGCGGACCTCGTCGAGCTTGGAGACCTGGCCGGGGTCCTCGCAGAAGACCGCGGTCGAGTCGGAGTGGTCGAGCACGTACTGACACTCCTCCGGCGAGTTCGTCTGGTAGACGGGAACGACGACGGCGCCGGCGCAGATCGCGCCGAAGTCGGCCAGCGTCCACTCGGAGCGGGTGTTGGAGAGGATCGCCACGCGGTCGCCGGCCTGGATGCCGAGCGCCATGAGGCCCTTGGCGATCGCCCGCACGTCGGCCCCCAGCTGCGGGTAGGACAGCTCGCGCCAGCCGCCGCCGTCGGGAAAGCGCAGCGCCGTGCCGCGATGCGTCGCCGCGGCGTTGAGGACCAGCTCCGCGAGGGTCTTGGAGCCGGTGTCAGTGGCAGCCACGCGAGCACGGATATCACACCGCGCTTTGCAGAGCGCCCGCAATCCGGCCTGCATGCCGGGGCGGATCGCTGTCCTAAGAGCCTGTCCCAATTACCGCGTGACGCCGATCTGCTGCCAGGTGATCAGGGCGAAGCAGAACATCAGCAGGGCGTCGTGGTTGACGGACTTCTTTGACCAGCGGATCAGCAGCGAGCGGTAGCGGTTGATCCATGAGTGGATGCGCTCGACGACCCAGCGCCGGGCGCGCTCGCCGAGGTCTTCGCGTAGCTCGCGGGCTTCCTCGCCGCGGCTGCGGATGTGCGGCGTGAGCTTCAGGTCGTCCAGCAGTTCGCGGATGAACGCGTGATCGTAGGCCTTGTCCAGGCAGACGCCCTGAGGGCGCTCTTCGGTTGGTGGCGGACGCTCGATCGGGATGCTCGCGATCGTCGGCTCGGCGAGCTTGCAGTCGTTGCGGTTAGCGCCATCGGTCGCCAGTCCGATCGGGATCCCGGCCGCCTCGGTCATCACGCTGCGCTTGACGCCGAGCTTGCCGCGATCGGTCGGATTACGACCAGTTTTCCCGCCTCCCAACGGGCTTTTCCCATCGATCCATCGATCGACAGCCAGTCCCAGTCGATCCCCACCTCGGCGTCGTAGTCGGCCAGCGCGCGCGCCCACAGCGCCTCGAAGAACCCGGCCTGCTGCCACTCCTGAAAGCGCCGGTGCGCTGTCGAGGAGCTGCAGATCCCGGTCGCGTCCAGCGCCCTCCACTGACAGCCGGTGCGCAACACGAAGAAGATCGCGTCCAGCACGTCACGGTCGGGCACCCGCGGGCAGCCGCCACCGAACCGGTGCACCTTCGCCGGCGCCGGAATGAGCGGCCTGATGCGCTCCCACATCTGATCGGGGACGCGGAAGACCCCCGCCATCGTCCCGTCCGTGGCGCTGCACTCAGCGCTATCGGCGATGCCGGTCACCGCCCGGATCCTGCGATACATAATCATGCATGCCAGCCAGCTACGACGCCGACCGCCGAACCCCTCCCCGACGGTAATTGGGACAGGC
>JBOGYT010000149.1:0-13041 GCA_050696955.1 Solirubrobacteraceae bacterium
CGGTCGACCGGCTCGCGACGCAGGCGGCGGTCGACGTGCTGCGCGGCGGCGGCAACGCGACCGACGCGGCCGTGACCGCGGCCGCCGTGCTCGGGGTGACCGAGCCGTTCTCGTGCGGCATCGGCGGCGGCGGGTTCATGGTCTCCTACGACGCCGGCGCGCGTGCGGTCACGACGCTGGACCACCGCGAGCGCGCGCCACTGGCGATGGCGCCGGATGCGCTGATCGAGAACGGCATGCCGTTGCCCTTCGCCGATGCGCGCTACAGCGGCCTGTCGGTGGGCGTGCCGGGGACGGTGCGCGGGTGGGCGCGCGCGCTGCGGCGCCACGGGACGATCTCGCTGGCCCGTGCGCTCGCGCCGGCGATCCGCGTCGCGCGGCGCGGGTTCGTCGTCGACGAGACGTTCGTGGCCCAGACGCAGGAGAACGTCGACTACTTCGACGATGTGCCCGCGTCTGCCGCGCTGTTCCTCGATCCCGACGGCACGCCGCGTGACGTCGGCACGGTCTTTCGCAACCCGGATCTCGCGCGTACGTACGAGCTCATCGCGCGGCGCGGAGCGCGCGGCTTCTACCGCGGGCCGCTCGCCGGCGCGATCGTGCGGACGGTTCAGCGCCCGCCGGTGGGCGCGTCGGCGAACCACCGCTGGCGGCCGGGCGTCATGGCCGCGAGCGACCTGCGCGCCTACCGCGCGCCCGAGCGCGCGCCGGTGCACACGACGTACCGCGGCCTCGACGTCTTCGGGATGGGGCCGCCGTCGAGCGGCGGCTCGACCGTCGGCGAGGCGCTGAACATCCTCGAGGGCTACCGGCTCGGCGAGCTGGCGCGCGCCGACGCGCTGCACCTCGAGCTCGAGGCGGCGCGGCTCGCGTTCGCCGACCGCGGCGCCTACGTCGGCGACCCGGACTTCGTCGACGTCCCGCTGCGCGGCCTGCTGTCGAAGGACTTCGCCGCGACGCGACGCGCGCTCATCGGCGATCGCGCCGCGACGAGCCCGGTCGCCCCCGGCGATCCCCTGCCGTTCGACGGCGGCGGCACGGGCGCCGGCGAGGCGTCGGTGACCTCGACCCGGGCGGGCACGACGACGCATATCACCGTAGCCGACCGCCGCGGCGACGTCGTCTCCTACACCTTCACGATCGAGTCGACCGGCGGGTCCGGCCTCGCCGTCCCCGGCTTCGGCTTCCTGCTCAACAACGAGCTGACCGACTTCAACTACAACTCGACGACGCATCCCAACCGCGTCGAGGGAGGCAAGCGCCCGCGCAGCTCGATGGCGCCGACGATCGTCCTGCGCGACGGGCGGCCGTGGCTCGGGCTCGGATCGCCGGGCGGCTCGACGATCATCACAACCGTGCTCGGGCTGCTCGTCGACCGCGTCGACCTCGGCAGCTCGCTGTCCGCCGCGATCGCGGCACCGCGCGCGAGCCAGCGCAACACCCCGGCGACGACCGCGGAACCCGCGTTCATCGCGTCACCCGAGGCGGCCGCGCTGAGCGCGCGCGGCCACGTCTTCACGCCGATGGCGGAGATCGGGGCGGCGACGGGCGTGGAGCTCCTGGACCGGCACACGCTGCTGGCGGCCGCCGAGCCGCTGCGGCGAGGCGGCGGCAGCGCTTTGGTCGTACGGCCCTCGCCGTGAGGGTCGTTTGGCCGGCGGCGTGGTGGGCGAACTGCATCTCTGAGGGGTGAGGGAGCGGTTCACCGCGGCGGGCCGGTCGACGTGCATAAGTGACACTTCGCGCCGCGTGCGAGCGCGGTGGGTCACTTGTGCATGACATACGTGCAGCAGTGACCGCTGTCGGGATCGGCCCGCGCGATGTGTCACTTGTGCATGTGGTTCGGCGTGTGGCCGGGCGGCGCGGCGGGCCCGCGCGGCGACGCGGCAGTCAAACCCAGCGTCAGGGCCTTCAGGGTGCGCGTCATCAAGCCCAACGCGACGCCGTTCGCTTCTACGAGCGCAGATGACTCACGCCCATCAGCCACGTGCTGCTCGGCCGCATCGACGCGCCGTCCTGACGCGCATCGCGCAGCGAGCGCGTGCCGCCCTTCCGGCCCGTACGCTTGCAGGCGTGGCGGCCATCGACGATCCCGACAAGATCGACCTCATAGCCGAGGACGTCGACGGCAACGCCCTGCTGTCGATCGTCCAGACCGGCGACTGGTCGACGGACGGGTCGGAGCGCGGTCGGCTCAAGCGCAAGATCACGACGTACCTGCGCTACGCGCTGGAGGGGCGGATGGTGAGCACGTACCCGAGCCTCGAGGGCCGGCCGGTCGTCATCGCGCTCATGTACAAGGAGCCGCCTCCCCAGCCGCTGCTCGAGTACTGGCGCCGGCGGGGCGAGACCGCCGCTCGCGACGGGGTGACGCTCATCACGCAGGCGCTCGACGACACCGTCTGGCGCGCCTGACGGCGAACCGGGGCGTCAGGCGGCGCGCGGCAGGTCTTCGTCGCCGGCGACCGGCGCGCGACGGGCTGGGGGCGGCGCATCGGCTCGTCGGGCCGCAGCCGCAGCTACTCGCGATGAGCTGCGCGCGGACCTGGACGCGGAAGCGCAGCCGGGTCCACTCGGCGGGCAGGCGGGGCTCGAAGGAGACGTCGCCGTACGGGGGCGCGAACCGCCGCTCGGCGGCGCCGATCGGGGAGACGTTGGGCGGGAGCATGATGTGGCGATCTTGCTGGCCGGGCGGCCCCCTGACATCGGTGCGCCCCCCTGATCTGAGCTCCCTGATTCGCTCGCCGCCTAGCATGCGGGGATGTCCGTTCCCGTGCCGCTGGAGGAGCTGCCCGAGCAGATCGAGCGCTTCGGCCCCCACGCCTACATCGTCACCGTGGGCGCCGAAGGGCGCCCGCGCGCGACGTCCGTCTCGGTCTTCTGGCACGAGGCGCTGCTGAAGGTCGCCGCGGGCCGCCGGACCGCCGCGAACGTCAGCGGCAACGACCAGGTCGCGCTGCTGTGGCCCGCGCCCGAGCCGGGCGAGCACGCGCTGCTCGTCGACGGCTTGGGCGCGGTGCACGACAGCCCCGGCGAGGGACCGACCGTGCTCGTCCAGCCGGCGAAGGCCGTGCTGCACGTCACCACGCCCGCGCGCGTTTGACCGCCCGCCGCCCGGCGAGGATGCTGAAGCGCATGGACGAGCGCTACCACCGCGGCTCACGCGAGCTGCAGGATCGCTTCGACACGCGCCGCCTCGCCGACCGCCTCGAGGAGCGCACGGGCCGCGACCACATCCGCCCGGTGGACCGCGAGCTCATCGAGCGCATGGACATGTTCTTCCTCGCGACCGCCGACCCCGCGGGCCAGCCGCAGTGCTCCTACAAGGGCGGCGATCCGGGCTTCGTGCGCGTGCTCGACCCGCACACGCTCGCGTTTCCCAACTACGACGGCAACGGCATGTACCTGTCGTGGGGCAACGCGCTCGTCAACCCGCGGGTCGGGCTGCTGTTCATCGACTTCGTCGCCGAGCGGCCGTCGCGGCTGCGCGTCGAGGGCACGGCCTCGATCGACGAGCACGACGAGCTGCTCGGCACCTACCCCGAGGCGCAGTTCGTCGTGCGCGTCCACGCGACGAAGGTCTTTCCCAACTGCCCGCGCTACATCCACCGGATGGCGCTCGTCGAGCGCTCCTCGTACGTCCCGCGTGCCGGCGAGCCGACGCCGATCCCGGACTGGAAGCGCGGCGAGCTCGCGGCGGGCGTGCTGCCGGCGAGCGACCCGGCGGCCAAGCCGACATAGGATTGGCCGCCGTGCAGCAGGCGCTCCTGACCGCCGAACCGGTCCCCACAGCGGCCCCGCGGATCCGCGGCGAGCCCCCTTCCCTGCGCGGCGGGCCGCTGACGCTCCTGCGCTTCATGCGCGACCACGGGATGCTCAGCACGCGCTACGCGCGCCTCGTCGCCCGCTGGGCGTGGCTGAAGCTGCGCTGGCGCGGGCGCCTGAAGACCGACGGGCTGTGCTTCGTCTGCCCGAACGTCACGATCGAGATCGGCAAGGGCGCAACCCTGCACCTCGGGCGCTGGTCGTGGATCGGCCACGGCTCGAAGATCCGCGTCCACGAGGGCGAGGCCTTCGTCGGGGCGAAGTCCGTCCTCGGCCAGGAATGCACGATCACGGCCTTCCAGCACGTCTCGATCGGCCGCGAGTGCATCGTCGCCGACCGCGTCATGCTCATCGACTTCGACCACGGCGTCGTCGAATCCGAGCGACCGGTCCGCGAGCAGGGGATCTACAAGCGCGACGTGCGCGTCGGCCACAACGTCTGGATCGGGTACGGCGTCGCCATCCTGCGCGGCGTGACCGTCGGCGACAACTGCGTGCTCGGCACGTCGTCGATCGTCAGCAAGGACGTGCCGGCCAACGCGGTCGCCGCCGGCGTCCCCGCGCGGGTGCTGCGGATGCGCAAGGCGCCGCAGACGCTGCGCTGGGAGTAGCGCAGCAGCCTCACCCCGTCGCCGCGCCGATCCGCGGGCGAACGTTGCGGTTGCAGCGCAGGACGTTCTCCGGGTCGTACGTCGCCTTGATCTCCGCCAGCCGGTCGAGGTTCTCGCCGTACGTCGCCGCGATGCGCTCCTCCCCCTCGTCGGCGGCCTGGAAGTTGATGTACCCGGCACCGGTCGAGAACGGCCGGATGCGCTCGTGCGCGCCGCGCACCCATGCGGCGTAGCGTTCGGCGTCCGGCTCGTCCGGCGACCACATGCCGAGCACGCCCACGGCGAAGCGCGCGTCGCGGTTGCCGACCGCCCCGTCGTCGGTGGGGCGCTCGTTCATCGCGCCCGCGAGATGCAGGAACCCGACCTGCGCCTCGGGGATCGGGCAGTCGGCGGCGAGCTCGGTCACGATGCTCGTGAGCTCGTCGCTCAGCTCGGCGGTGAACTCGGTCTTCCAGTAGTAGTGCTCGCCCGCGGGCTCGAACGCGTCGAGGTTGCTCTGCACCTGGGCGTAGGGCTGGCGCTCGATGAGGTCGAGCACGGGGTCGCCGAGCGCCCGGAGCGGCGCCAGCGCCGCGTCTGCGCCGTCGAGGTCGCCGCTGTAACAGACCGCCATCGCGCAGACGATCTCGCCGTGGTAGCGCTCGGGCACGAACGGCGCCGGCGGGGCGCGGAAGAGCTCCATCCACACCGCCAGCTCGCGCGGCGCCTCGTCGGTCAGCGTCCGGTAGGCGGCGAAGATCTCCGCGGCGCGCTCGTACGGCCACGCGATGATGCCGCCGACGACCGTCGGGCCGACCTCGTGCAGGCGAAAGACGAACTCGGTCACGATGCCGACGTTCGCGCCCGCGCCGCGGACGGCCCAGAAGAGGTCGGCGTGCTCGTCGCGGCTGGCGCGCCGCACCTGGCCGTCGGCCGTGACGATCTCGACTTCGAGCAGGTTGTCCACCGTCCAACCGAAGCGGCGCGTGAGGTACCCCAGGCCGCCGCCGAGCGTCAGCCCGGCCACCCCCGTCTCGGAGTTGAAGCCGAGCGGCGTCGCGAGGCCGTGCAGCTGGGTCTCGCGGTCCACGTCGCCGTTCACGCAGCCGGGCTGCACCGTCGCCGTGCGCGCCCCGGGGTCCACGAGCACGGCGCGCAGCGGCGACATGTCGATCGTCAGTCCGCCGTCGGTCAGCGCGGTGCCGGCGATGTTGTGCCCGCCGCCGCGGACCGACAGCGCGAGGTCGTGCTCGCGCGCGAAGCCCACCGCCTCGACGACGTCCGCGGTGCCGGTCGGCTGGACGACGAGCGCCGGCGTCTTGCGGATCATCCCGTTCCACAGCCGCGTCGCGTCCGCGAAGCCATCGTCGTCGGGCAGGAGCACCGCGCCGCGCAGGCGCTCGCGGAACGCGTCGACGCTCTCTGCCGAGAGCTCCGTCGTGGCGTCCTGCCGCGTGGCGATCGTCAGGCAGCTCATGACGGATCCCCGACCGGCTCGCCGGCCGGGATCGCGCCGAGCTGACCGAGCAGGCCCAGCATGTCGACCTCGCAGCGCAGGTCGGCCACGCGCCCGTCCTCGAAGCGGTACACGTCGATGCCGGTGACGCTGATCTGAGCGCCCGTGGCGGGAACGCCGAGCCAGTCACCGGCGTGCTTCGCCGTCAGCGTCCAGCGCTCGACGACCCGGTCGCCGGCCTCGATGTGTTCCTCGACCGTGCGCTGCGGGTCGGCGAGACCCGCATGGACGCCGCTGAGGAACTGCTTGAGGCCCTCGCGGTCGCCGGTGACGCCGGGAGGCGGCGTGTGGTCGACGAAGTCCTCCGTCATGAGCTCGTCGATGACGTCGACGTTGCCCTGTCGCCAGACCTCGTCGTTCAAGCGGGCAAGCACGGCGCGGTTGTGCTCGGACATGGTTCCTCCTGAGAGAGAGCGGGTGAGATGAGCCCATCCTGTGCGCGCGCCGGCGCCGTCGCATCGGCTGAACCACCCAATTTCGGCGGCTGGCGGGAGTGGGTGATTTCACCCACCCCGCGACGATCAGACGAGCCCGTGCTCGTAGGCGTGGGCCGTGGCCGCGGTGCGCGACGCGACGCCGAGCTTGAGGAAGATGTTGCTCACGTGCCGGTCGACCGTGCGCTCGCTGAGCACGAGCTCGGCCGCGATGGCCTTGTTCGTCCGTCCCCCGGCGACGAGTCGCAGGACCTGAAGCTCGCGCGGCGTCAGCTCGTTCGGTGCCCGCTCAGGCGTGTGGTCGATGGCCGCCAGGTCCGTCGCCGCGCCGAGCTCGGTGAAGACGGCGCGAGCCGCGTCGAGCTCGAGCGCGGCCGCGTCGTCATCGCCGAGCGCGCGACACGCGCTCGCGATGAGCACGCGCAGGCGCGCCATCTCGTAGGGCGCCTCGAGCTCGTGCCACACCTGCGACGAGCTCCGCAGCGCCTCCAGCGCGGCCTGCGGGTCACCGCCGGCCAGATCCACGAGCCCGCGCGCCTGCGCGGCCAGCGCTCCGAGCACCGAGCTCTGAAAGCCGCCGGCGATCTCGTCGAGCTCCCGGCACGCGGCGCGAGCCGCCTCGACGTCGCCGACGCTCAGCATGATGTCGACGTACGCCGGCAGCACGGTCGAGCGCTGCAGCGGCGCGCGGGTCTCGGCGACGACCCGGCGGATGGCGCCGGCCGCGAGGTCGGACTTGCCCTGCGAGAGCCGCATGAGGGCAAGCCCGGGCTGGGGCTCGTACCCGAGGCGGCTCGCCTCGCGGTACGCGGCCTCCGCCGGCCCGAGCTCGCCGCGCAGGCGATGGACCTCGCCGCGCCGGTAGTGCGCCTGGGCGCCCGCGCGCTCGTTGTTGCCCGCGGCGCAGCGCCGTGCCGCCCGTCGCGCCTCCTCCAGCGCGGAGGCCCAGTCGCCGCCCAGCTGCATGATCTCCGCGCGATGGATGAGGCACGTGCCCGTGAACGAGACGAGGTCGGGCTGCTGGTCGCACCAGCGCGTGAGCGCGGCGGTCCATTCCCGCGCGCGGCGCAGGGCGTACACCTGGTGGCAGCACTCGATCAGGTGGCAGTAGACGAGGCCGTTGACGATCGGCGACAGCTCGCCCGCCGTCGCTGACACCATCGTCTCGTCGAGCGACGCCAGGCCCTCGTCGACGCGGCCGAGCATGAGCAGCAGTCCGCCATGCTCCATGAGCGCCAGGGCATGCAGGTCGCGCTCCCCGTAGCGCTCGCCGATCGCGGCGGCGTCGGCTGCAAGCGCCTCCGCGCGCTCGTAGTCGCCGCCCATCCGGTGCTGCACGACGAGCGGCAGCAGCAGGTAGCCCTGCTCCACGCACTCGCGCCCCTCGCGCTCGACGAGCCGCTGTGCGCGCCCGAGCCAGCCGGTGCCGCGACCGGTCTCGCCGCGGACGAGCAGGTGAAGCCCGGCCCAGAACGCGCAGCGCGCGGCGGGCAGGGCGTCGCCGCGTTCGAGGTAGGCGTGATGGGCGCGCTCCAGCGCGCCGACGTGCTCCTCGTCGAGACCGAGCATGTACGCCGCGGTCGACAGGAGCTCGAGGTCCTCGGGGTCCAGCAGCGACGCCGCCTCGGCCTCGGCCAGCGCCGCGCGCGCGTCGCGCCACACGCGCGCTGTATAGGCCGCGCGGCCCCGCTCGAGTTGGTCGACGACGTCCACGATCTGCTGACCCCCTCCGCGGCCAGCGTACTGCGATCTGCGATTTCAGCCGAGCGCCCGCAGTCCCGCCGTCACGACCACCGCGATGCCGACGCCGGCGAGGATCGATGCGCCCCGCCACAGCGCGATCCCGGCGAGCCCGACGCCCGCGGTTTCGGCTCCGGCCGCGATCCGGTCGCCGTCGGCGAGCGCGGCGGTGACGATGAGCGCGGCGAGCAGCGCCGGCGCCATCAGCTCGATGACCCCGCCGGCCCAGCCCGGTAGCTCGCGACCGCCCAGCGCGATCGGGCCGGCCGCCTTGATCGCAGCGGTGACCGCGGCACCGCCGGCGATGATGAGCCACAGCTCGCTGCTCATTGCGCCGTTCTGCGCCGCCACAATCCGGCGAGCGCGGCGACGCTCGCCGCGAGCACGGGGATCCCGGCGGGTGCGATCGGGACGAGCGCGAGCGCGATCGCCGCGCCGGCCAGCGCGATGCCGCGCGAGCGCGCGTCGCGCAGCTCGGCGATGAGCAGCGCGAGGAAGAACGCCGGGTAGATCGCGTCGAGTCCGAGCTTCTCGGGATCTGGCAGCGAGCTGCCGACGAGCGCGCCGATCAGCGTCCCGGAGAACCACGTGACGTACTGCACGGAGGTCGCGCCGAAGAGGAAGTGGCGGTCGAAGCGCCCGCCCCCACGGTTGGCCATGGCCCACGAGGCGTCCACGATGGTCTGGCCTTGCGCCGCGCGCTTGAGCCAGCCGCCGGGCAGCGACGGCGCGAGCGCGACGCCCATCGGCAGGAAGCGCGAGTTCATGAGCGCGGCGGCCGCGATCGCCGCGCCCGCGCTACCGCCGCCGGCGAGGATCGACACGATCGCGAACTGCGCCGAGCCCGCGAAGACGATCGCCGACATGACGATCGCACCGACCGCGGAGAAGCCGACCTCGCGCGCGAGCACGCCGAACGTCAGCGACAGCAGCCCGCCGGCCAGCGCGAACGGGACCCCGGCGCGCATTCCGGCGCGGAAGGACTCGCGGGGCGTGGGCGGCGGCGGCGAGGGCATCGCCGCAGCAGGGTAGAGAGGGAGCTGCGCTTGACGGCCCCCAGACAGAGGCGGAGACTCCGCGTCGGGAGCGCCCCGAACGGCGCACGGTTCCAAGGAGGTAGCACGCGATGTCGCGATCCACTCGGCTTGTCTGCGCCGCCACGATGCTGGCATTCCTCGGTCTTGCGTCGGCGGCGCACGGGGCCGTACCGCTCACGAACGTCCTGCAGGATCCGTTCGTCAACCCACAGAGCCAGCATCAGACCGTCGTGGAGCCGGACACGTTCGCGTTCGGCAGCACGATCGTCAGCGTCGCGCAGGTCGGCCGCTACTTCGACGGCGGCGCCTCCGGCACGGGCTTCGCGACGTCCACGAACGGCGGCGCGAGCTGGGTCAGCGGCACGCTGCCCGGACTGACGGTGCACCAGAGCCCCGCCGGGCCCTACGACCGGGCCACCGACCCGGTCGTGGCCTACGACGCCCAGGACGGCGTCTGGATCGCGCAGTCGCTTGCGCTCGTCGAGGGCGCCGGCGGCCCCGGCGGCGAGGCAATCGTCATCAACCGTTCCGCGAACGGGATCACCTGGGGCCCGCCGATCGTCAGCGCGCAGGCCGAAGCCGGTCAGGACTTCGACAAGAACTGGATCGTGTGCGACAACAACGCGGGCAGCCCGCACGTCGGCAACTGCTACCAGACGTGGGATGACTTCGGCGACGGCGACCGCATCCTCATGAACCGCTCGACGGACGGAGGGGTGACCTGGAGCACACCGGTGCAGACCGCCAACGGCGCGTTCGGGCTCGGCGGCCAGCCGGTCGTGCAACCCAACGGCACGGTGGTCATCCCCGCCTCCAACGCGTTCGAGACGGCGATCATCGCCTTCCGCTCGATCAACGGCGGTGTGAGCTGGAGCAGCTCGGTGACGGTCGCGCCGGTGCCGAGCCACAACGTCGCGGGCAACCTGCGCACCGGACCGTTGCCGTCCGCCGAGATCGATGGCGCCGGCAAGGTCTACGTCGTGTGGCAGGACTGCCGCTTCCGCAAGGGCTGCAAGTCCAACGACATCGTCATGAGCACCTCGACGGACGGGTTGACGTGGTCGCCGGTCACGCGCGTCCCGCTGGACTCGGTGAACAGCAGCGTCGACCACTTCATCCCCGGCATCGGCGTCGACACGGCGACGTCCGGCGGGTCCGCGCGTCTCGCCCTGACGTACTACTTCTACCGCGGCGCCCGCTGCGGCACGAAGCGCACGCCGTGCCAGCTCGAGGTCGGCCACTCGCAGTCGGCGAACGGGGGCACGACCTGGTCCACGCCGACGGACGTGGCCGGGCCGTTCCCGGTGACCTGGGCGGCCGATACGACGCAGGGCCGGATGGTGGGCGACTACATGTCGACGTCCTGGCTCGGCGGCCGGGCGTGGACCGCGGTCGTGGTGGCGGGCGCGCCGGCCGGGGCGGTCTTCGACGAGGACCTGTACGTCCCGACGGGCGGCCTCGCGCCAGCGGCGGGAGGCTTCGCCGCGACGTCGAGCGGCGAGCACCCCGTCGCGGGCGCCGCGTCAGATCACGCGTCGCCGCGATCGGCGATCCGCTCGCGCTGAGCGGTCCTACAGCTACGCCGGCTTGTGGCCGACGATCAGCAGGTACTCGGCGGCAATGCGCGCCTCGCCCTCGCCGACGTCCACGTGCTCGAGCAGCACGCGAAAGTCCCTCATCAGGCCGTCGTACTTGCCATCGCCGAGCGTCTTGCGCATCAGCACGATCGGCCCGAACGCCGCCTCGTACTCCGCGACCATCTCGTCGACCGATCCGAACACGAAGTCGACGCTGCGATTCTCGAACGCGAGCAGCAGGACCCCACCCAGCATCCGGCGCACATGTCCCTCGTCGCCCCACAGCACGGGCGGATCGGCGAACTCCGGCGGCTTTGGGGCGTGTCTGCCGATCGTCTGGAACAGCCGCCCGCCAAAGCCGTGCTCTAGCCACGTCGACATGACGAGCGTCCCACCTGGCCGCAGGACGCGCTCGAGCTCGCCCGCCGCGATCTTGTGGCGCGGCGCGAACATCGCTCCAAAGCTCGACAGCACGCGGTCGAAGCTCGCGTCCTCGAAGGGGAGCGCTTCGACGTCGGCCTCGACCCACTCGGCGATCTCCACACCGGCCTCCTCGGCGCGGCGGCGGCCGTCGTCGAACAGTTCCGGCGTCAGATCGCAAGCCACGACCTTGGCGCCCTTCTCAGCGGCGCGGGTTGCCACGCTGCCGGTGCCCGCGGCGACGTCCAGCACGTCCATGCCCGGCTCGATGGCGGCGGCATCCACCACGACCTGCCCGACCGGCCAGATCAGGTCGGCGATCCGGTCGTACTCGCCGGCGGCCCACATCGAGCGGTGTCGTGCCTTGAGTTCGTCGACCTCGGTGCTCATCGCGCCGACTCTATCCGCGGCTGGGTCGCCGCGCGCTGCGCGTCAGGCGCAGTTCGGCCAGGGCGTCGCGCCGTCGCGCCGGTAGAGCTTCAGCGCGCGGCGATCCTGCTCTGCCTCGGATGCCTTCGCCGGATCGCCCTTGCCGCCCACCGAGCGCCAGGTCCTGCGGTCGAACTGGTACTTGCCGCGGTACCTCCCGCTCGCGGAGACCGCCTCCGGATCTCCGCCGGACTCGCATTCGGCGATCCGTTCCAAGACCGCCCGTACGGATCCGTCGGCCCGCGCCGCCGAGGCCCGTCTGATGTCGACCCCGAGCGCGCGCAGCGTCTGCGGGCCGAGGATCCCGTCGACGACGAGATCCTGCTTGCGTTGAAAGCGGCGGATCGCCCTGCGCGTCTTCGGCCCGATGATCCCGTCGGCTTCGACGCCGAGCGCCGTCTGGGCGGCCTTGATCGTCGCCTTGGGGAGCTTGGGCTGCTTGGGCTTGTCGCCGTCGGCCACGGCGCCGGCACTCAGGACGGCGAGGCCGGCGGCGGCCGCCAGCATCGAGCAGCGGCTGCGCAGCGAGCGGCGCCGGCGGCGCATCGCGAGCGCGCGGCGGGCGCGCGAGGCGCGGATGGAGCGCCCGAAGGCCAGCGAGCGCGCCACGTCGCTGACGCCGTCGGCGTCCACGGCGACAGGCGTCACCGGTTCGTTAGCTGGGCTGGCATGCATTGAAGGCGCTCCTTCTGTTCGTCACGGCGCCTACGGGGTTAGCTGTCGGGCTCGCGCTGAGACGTGCGCTACGCCGCCGGCACCTTGCGGTGGGTGGCGATTCGCCCCGGACCCGGATGACTCCGGACCAGTGGGTCCCCCGTTCCCGATCGCCATGGGCGGATCGGGATTCGGCCTATCGAGCGACGCAGTGTAGGGATGGATCGGACGGAACGCATTTCGAAACGTCCGCACATTGCGGGAAAAACTGCAACCCGGCGCCCATCAGACAGCTCCCGCCATGGCCTCAGCCATAGACCTAAAGTTGAGGGTCAGAGTTGGTTGAGGGTTGGGTGAATCTCGCCGCTTGGGAGGTCGTCGCACCCGAAACTAGTGGTCCGTCCTGTGAGTCCGCGCCCGCATGGACGAGCCACGGGTACCGTCAGGCAAGGACGCAGAATCGAACGAATACCAGAGGTATTTCGAGATTCGAGGACGCCGCCTGGCGGTCAGCCGGGGCCGTCCAGGTGGGCACGGATCTGCAGGACGGCCCACTAGGACTCGAGCAGCGCCGCGGGCGATGCGTCGGGCGCGAGGTTGCGCAGCCCCGGGTCGAGCGCGCCGGGCGCGGCGAGCGCCGCGTCGAGCACCTCGCGGTGCGCCGCTGCGCGCTCACGCCCGTACGGCGCCGCCAGGTCGCGGCTCACGAGAAACGCCCAGTCGCTGGACTGCAGCGCGAGCAGCTCGCGCACGGCGCGCGCGTCGATCGCGGGGCCCGCGGCGACGGCGCGCAGCTCCGCGTCGCGCGCGCTCCAGGCC
>JBOGYT010000150.1:0-6690 GCA_050696955.1 Solirubrobacteraceae bacterium
GCGTCGCGCCTCGTCCAACCGCCGGGCGTCGCGGGCGAGCACGGGCACGAGCCGGACGGCCAGCGCGGCGGTCAGCGCCGAGCGCGCCGAGATGCGGCGGAAGCGCTGCAGGACCTCGTCGGCGTCGACGGTCGCCGCCACGAGCGCGCCGCCGGCGAGCATGACGAGCAGCGCGCGGAGGCCGAGGATCGCGCCGAACAGGAGCGCCTCGGACGTGATGTCCAGCCGGCCGAGCGGGCCGATCTCGCCGAGGCGCAGCACGACGGTCAGGCCCTCGCGCACGGCCAGCGGGTTGATGAAGGCGATGACGAGCGCGAACGGCACCGCGAACAGCGCGCCGCGCAGCAACGAGCGGCCGGCGCCCGCGAGCACGCCCGCGCCGAGGATCGCGATGCCGAGCGCGACGAGCGCCAGCGGGTGCTCGAACAGCAGTACGGCGCAGACGAGCGCGATCGAGTAGGCCGCGGCGACCGGCGCGCGCGCCGCGTGCAGCGGGCTGGCGCCGCGCCGGAAGGCGATCACGGCCGCTGCTCCCCGGTCAACGGCACCCGCACCGGCAGGTCGCGCGCGATCGCCAGCGCGAAGCGGTCCGATAGCACCGACTCGTCGAAGGCACGCGCGGCGCTCGTGACGCCCGCGTCGTCGGTGCCGGTGACGTACCAGACCGGCTGGCGGTTGTCGGCCTTCGTCGCCGCGACGAGACCCGTGCCGGCGCCGAACGTGCGCGCCGCGCGGCCGCGCTCGTCGAGCACGACGAGCTCCTCCCCGGAGCGCTCGAAGCGCGCGAACACGCCGCTGGACCGGGGGCCCTCGTCGATGCTGTCGGCCTCGACGTCGCGTCCGCGCAACCGCTTCCACGGGCCGACGAGCACGCGCAGCGTCTCGGACGCCGGGGTGCGGCTGAGGTTGCTGCGCCCGGCGACGATGCCGAGCTTCGTCAGCTTGCCGGCGACGGTGTCGCACTGGGCCGAACCGGGCGCGGAGCACTCGACGCGCACCGGCAGCCGGCGCCCGTCGGTGCCGTGCTCAAACGGCTCGGGGAACGAGCCGACGACGGCCGGGATGTCGGGTGTCGCGCCCCAGTCGTGGTGGTCCCACCAGATGCGATCGCCGCCGTGCACGTCGAGGCCGGCGGCGCCCTTCTCGGCCTGGATCCCGTTGACGTAGACGAACCAGTCGACCGGGCGGCCGTCGCGGCGGCCCCCGGCGATGCCGTCGATCTCCTGCACGAAGCCGCCGCCGTAGCGCGTGCGGACCTCGTCGACGTTGCGTTGCAGCGCGCGCATGACCGTGTCCGATCCCTCGGTCTGCGCCTGGTCGAGCGCGACGAGCTCGCGCGCGCCGAAGTCGCGCGTCACCGTCAGCCGGACGTCGGAGCCGGGACCCTCGCCCGGTCCGACCCCGCAGCCGGCGAGCGCCACCGCCGCGAGGCACAGCGTCGCGAGCGCTGTGCTCCTACCGGACATGGAACACGATGCGGTTGTGCCCGCGCTTTCGCTTGTCGGCGCGGTTGTAGGCCTTGTCGATCGCGTTGACGTCGAGCACGTAGCGGCCGCGCGGCAGGCGCTTGGGGAGCAGGTAGTCGACCTCCTGACGGTCGCCGACGCCGAACCAGTGCCCGCGGTTGGCGCCGCAGCGGCTGCCGTCGATGAGCCGGTTGCGGCGCAAGCGCTCGGACCTGCCGCTGAAGTACGTGCAGCGCCCGCCGCCGGCGTTGCGGGTGAGGCGCAGCTTGACCGCGAGCAGGCCCGAGGGGTCGGGCGCGATCCGCGCGCGCAGGCGCCGCGGGGCCTGCCTGCGGGCGTAGCGCTTGTTGTCGACGATGCCGAGGATCGTGATCGCGGGCGGCGTGCGGTCGGGCTTGGGGACGACGCTGTTGCACAGGCCGTCGCTGCCGGTCGTCGCGCAGACGGGCACGGACGCCGAGCGGGCGCGGTTGCTCTGAGATGCGCGGAGGCTGTGCTCGCCGGGCGTGCTGATCACGACCGTCGCGGTGCCGGCCGCGTTGGCCGTGGCGGGGACGTCACCGCCCGCCACGGTGGACTGGGCGGCCGGGGAGCTCGTGCCGCTGCTCGCGTACGCGACGACCCGAGCCGTGAACGGCTTGCCGAGGGTGACCGTGCGCGGCGCGGACAGGCCGAGCGGGAGCACGGGCGGGTTCTGGCACGCGAAGTCCGGCGCCGGCCCGACGACGCAGCGGTCGACGAAGAACAGCACCTCGTCGGCCTGCTCGAGCTCGGCCTGGCAGACCCCGAGCGGCGACCACCTGTTGTCGATCCAGAGCGTGAAGAAGTCGGGCTCCGGGAAGACGTGCGACTCGCCGCGGATGCGCTCGACGCCGTACCCGAGGCCGTCAAACCAGCTGCCGTTCCAGTCGCCGCCGGTCGCCTGCTCCAGCGCGCCGGCCGCGCTCGTGCCGGTGCAGTCGTGGCCGGCCGTGCCGTCCTTGTTGACCGTGGCGGTGTTCGTGCGGATCGCAGTCCGTGGCACGAGCGTCGCGGAGGAGCCCTCGACGCGGACCGTGACGTCGGCCGGTGCCGCGACCGCCGGGGCGGGTACGCACAACACAACTCCGCCGATGAGCGAAACCAGAAGACGTCGCGACATGAGCCACCCCTTTCACGAGGGCATAAGGGCCGCTGGCCGGAGGCAGGTCTCCTGGCTCCCGGGCCTACCTGTCCGCGCCTTCCCGCGCCTCTGTCGAGGCCCAGTGGCTGCGCTTGATCGCCAGCGCGTGCGAACGGCTTCCCCCGGTCACAGTGGCGTGTCCGCGTCGGTCTCGCACCGACTTCCCTTCGCCACCGGCCAATGAACGGCGCCAGTGTACCTTTGGCGAAGCGATGACGGTCAACCTGACGCGGATCTACACGAAGCTCGGCGACGGCGGCGAGACGCACCTCGGCGACATGAGCCGGGTGCCGAAGACCCATCCGCGGATCGAGGCCTACGGCGACGTCGACGAGCTCAACTCCCACATCGGCGTCGCGCTGACGGCGCCCGACCTGCCGGCGAGCTACGCCGAGTGGCTGCGCCGCGTCCAGAACGACCTGTTCGACGTGGGCGCCGACCTGTCGGTCCCGACCACCGGCTCCGCCGGCGGTGCCCGCGGCAAGCGCGAGCGGCTACGCGTCACCCCCGAGCAGGTCGAGTGGCTCGAGGGGGCATGCGACGAGGTCAACGCGACGCTCAAGCCGCTGAAGTCGTTCGTCCTGCCGGGCGGAACGCCGGCGGCCGCGCAGCTGCACGTCTGCCGCACGGTCTGCCGCCGGGCCGAGCGCCGCGCGCTGCTCGTCGAGGACGGCAACCCGGAGGTCGTGCGCTACCTCAACCGCCTGTCGGACCTGCTGTTCATCCTCAGCCGCGGCGCCAACGACGGCGAGGAGCCGCTGTGGCAGCCCGGCGGCGCGAAGGGAGACTGAGATGGACGACGAGGAGATCCGCAGCCTGCTCGCGGGGATCGAGCCGCTGATGGGCATCCAGATGCCGATCCCGCCGAACATGTCGGCGGTGCCGGCCGACGCGGTCGTCGAAGCGGGCGGCGATCCGGAGGAGGTCGAGGCGTGGGTCAAGCAGAGACTCGGCTGGGCGAAGCGGATCCCGGTGCAGTTCCTGCCGCCCGAGCACTCGAGCGCCGATCGCACCCCGATGGTCTTCCTCGTCCCCGACAAGGAGCTCCAGGCCGGTGCCGCGCCGGCCACGGGCCCTGAGCGCGGCCCGGGCGGCGGCCCGCCGCCGGTGCTCGACGACGCGCAGCTCGTGGCGTTCATCCCGACGCTGAACCTCACGCAGGCGAAGGCGTTCTACGGTGCGATGCTCGGGCTGCCGATGGAGGGCGAGAGCCCGGTGGCGGTGACGTTCGACGCGAACGGGACGACGCTGCGGACGGTGCTCGTCGAGCGCTTCACGCCGTTTCCGTTCACGATCGTCGGATGGACCGTCGAGGACATCGCGGCCACCGTGACGGAGCTCACCGGGCGCGGGATCAGGTTCGAGCGCTTCGACGGCATCCAGCAGGACCAGATCGGCGTCTGGCGCTCGCCCGGCGGCGCATCCGTGGCGTGGTTCAAGGACCCGTTCGGCAACACGATCTCGCTGACGCAGTTCTGACCGCCGCGGCACCCGGACGGCGCCGTCCCACGCCGGTGGTGTAAGTATCGGCGCGTGATCCGAGCGCGCCTCCTGATCTCCCTCGCGCTCGGGGCGCCGCTGGCTGGCACAGCGGCGCTCACGCTGCTGGCGGGGCCCGCGTCGGCGGCGACGAAGCCGACGAACAGCACCGGCGTCCGGCTCAAGCCGGTCGGGCGATTCAACGTGCCGACGTTCATCGCGAGCGCGCCGCAGGACGTGAGCCGGCTCTACGTCGTCGAGCGCGCCGGGACGATCCGGATCGTCCGCGCCGGCCGGCGCCTGCAGGACCCGTTCCTCGACATCCGCACGTTCGTGGACTCGGGCGGCGAGCGTGGCCTGCTGTCGATGGCCTTCAAGCCCGACTACGCGGTCAGCGGCCTGTTCTACGTCTATTACACGGCGAAGGACGGCGCTCTGACGATCGTGGAGTACCGGCGCTCGGCGACCAACCCGGATCGTGCGGAGCCGGCGACGCGCCGCCGCGTGATGGTCATCGCGCACCCGAACCACAACCACAACTCGGGCCAGCTCCAGTTCGGCCCCGACGGCTACATGTACGCGGGCACCGGCGACGGCGGCGGCTCCGGCGACCGCGATCGAAACGCCCAGAACCTGGGCACGCGACTCGGCAAGATCCTGCGGTTCGACCCCGGCGGCACGGCCGATCTGCAGCGCACCGCGCCGCCGACGAACCCGTTCGTCGGACGGCCGGACGTGCCGCCGGAGATCTGGGCCAAGGGCTTTCGCAACCCATGGCGCTTCTCGTTCGACAAGGTCACCGGCGACCTCGTGATCGCCGACGTCGGCCAGAACGAGATCGAGGAGGTCGACTTCGTGCGGCGCGGCTTCGGCGCCGGCGCGAACTTCGGCTGGAACGACTGCGAGGGCGCGTTCGCGTTCCCGCCGAGCGGCCGGCCGTTCAAGAAGTGCTCCGTGCCGGGTGCGGTGGCGCCGGTCATCCAGCACTTCCACCGCAACGGCTTCTGCTCGGTGATCGGCGGCGTCGTCGTGCGCGATCGGTCGCTCGTCGGCCTGTACGGGCGCTACGTCTACGGCGACCTGTGCCGCCCGCAGCTGCGTTCGGCCGTGCTCACCGCGAGCGGCGCGCGGCAGCAGCGGCGCGTCGGTCTCGAGCTGAAGGGCGTCATCAGCTTCGGGCAGGACGCGAACGGCTGCGTGTTCGTCGGCACGTTCACGAGCGTCTACCGGGTCGCCCCGGCGGCCTCGACGGCGGCCTGCCCATTCGGCGCGCCGTTCCCGGTGGCGAACGCACCCGCCGACCGGCACCGCCCGAACGCACTCGTCAACTCGTCGGGGCTTTCGCCGGCGCTGCGGACGGGCGTCATCCGGCTGCAGGTGCGCTGCGACGAGCCGTGTCGCGTCGAGGCACGCGCGTCGCTGGCACGGGTGAAGGGCAAGCCGCTGCGGCGGGTGCTCGCGCGGACGGGCCCGGTGCCGGGTGGCAAGGTCGTCGGCCTGACGATCCGGCTCCGTGGCGCGCGCTCGCTCTTCGCCGGCCGGTCGCGCGGCTTCGCGAACCTGCGCATCCGGGTCGTCGACCGGGCGTTGAACGTCAGGACGATCCGGCGTTCGCTGCGGCTCGTCCGCTGACGGTGGGTGCGATGGCGCCGCTATTGTGGGCGCGGATGACAGACGATGAGATCCGCACGCTGCTCGCCGGCCTGACGCCGGCGATGTTCCTCGGCAATCGCCCCGGCACCGTGGCGATCATCCAGACGCACGTCGAGGACTCCGGCGCAGACCTCGACGAGGTGCTCGCCTGGGTCGAGGCGCGCGGCGGCGAGCTCGACCGCACGCTGCCGGTCACCGCCACCCGCCGCGGGGTCACGTCGATCCCCAAGCCGGTCGGCAAGAAGTTCTACATCGTGCCCGAAGACGCCCTCGCGGGCTGACCTACTTCAGCGCGTCCGCGGGGATCACGAAGTACCGCTTGCTCGACTGCTGCGGCTTCGGGCTCAGCCCGTGCCGCTTGCTGACCGGAAACGACCTGTCCGGATAGCCATCGTGCTCCCGAACCCACGCGAGCACCTCCTCCGGATCGCCCCCCGCCGCAACGACCTTGTCCTCCATGATCGCGACCGTCCCCGTGGGATTGCCCATGAAGAGCGCCGGCGTGCAGCCGGCGAGCAGCTTCTTGATGGGGTCTTTGGGCTTCTTCCTGGCCACGGCGGGCGAGGATACAGGCGCGCGCCCCGAGACCGCGCTCCAGCCGTAGAACGACGAAAGCGCCCTGGATAACGGGCGCTTCGTAGTACCGCTACGGGGATTCGAACCCCGGTTTCCGCCGTGAGAGGGCGGCGTCCTAGTCCCCTAGACGATAGCGGCGCGGAGGACCGGCCAAGGGTAGCGAAGGTCGGGTCGCCGGACCCGTGAACGGCCGAAGGGTCGGGACGGGTGGGTGACCGCGAACGCTAAAGTGCTGCCCGCCGGAAGTTCCGTGGAGTTCTCCCGGATGCCCGGCCGTGATCTGACGGCCGACGGTGACCCGCCTCCGTGCTGGTGGCACGGCGGCGGGCGCCGGCGACCGTCAGGCGCGGATCG
>JBOGYT010000151.1:0-5105 GCA_050696955.1 Solirubrobacteraceae bacterium
GCGCTGTCGCGTGCGGCGGACGGCCGGCAGCGGCGGCTTGCACTCGCGATCGCCGGCGTGGCGGCCGCGGTGCTGCTGGCACAGTCGGCCTCGCTGCTGCTGTCGCCCGACGATCCGCGCCCGTTCACGCGGCCGCTCGCCCAGTCCGGCCCGGCGCGGTCGCTCTCCAAAGATGAGGTGCAGACCGCCGCCGACGCCATCCGGCGCTGTCCCGCGGGGACCGCCTACAGCGGCCCGCCCTTCCTGGCGTTCGTCGCCGAGCGCGCGATCGCCGGCTCACAGCCCGACCAGTTCATCATCCACGAATCCCCTGCACTTGCCGAGTTTCGCGAGGCCGCCGACAGGGCCCGTCCGCTCTGTGCTGTGGCCGCTGGCGGGCAGGGGCCGGCGCGACCCTGATACAACCGCGTCGCCGCGACCCCCGCCACCCGATGCGATTGACTGGTCAGTCAATCGGATATCCTCACTCAATGCCACGTCCCGCCCAAGGAGGCTCCAGTTGAAGATCTGCGTCCTGGTGAAGGAGGTGCCCGACGCCGCCGTCGAGAAGCGGATCAACCCATCTACTGGGCGCATGGACCGCGGCGGAGAGCGCAACCTCAACCCGTACGACACCCACGCCATCGAGGCCGCGATGCAGGTCCGCGAGGGCGGTGAGGTCGAGGTCGACGAGATCGTCGCCGTGACCATGGGACCCGATACCGCGGTGCGCGCGCTGCACAAGGCCGTCTCGCTCGGAGCCGACCGCTCGGTCCACCTTGCCGACGATGCGCTCGCCGGCTCGGATGTCGCCGCCACCGGATACGCGCTCGCCAAGGTGCTCGAGCGCGAGAGCCCGGACCTCGTCCTGCTCGGCCAGCAATCCGACGACGGCGAGTGCTACACGATCGGCGCGGTCGTGGCCGACCACCTCCGGATGCCCTCGCTCACGCAGGTCATCAAGATGGACGTCACCGAGGGCAAGCTGCGCTGCGAGCGCCAGGCCGAATACGGCTACGACACGGTCGAGATCGAGCTCCCTGCCGTCATCTCCGTCGGCGACGCGATCAACGAGCCGCGCTACCCCTCGCTGAAGGCGATCATGGGCGCGAAGAAGAAGCCGCTGGATGCCGTCGGCATCGGCGATGTCGGCATCGACGCCGCGAGCGTCGGCGAGGAGGGCTCGAAGGTCGTCTGCGGCGAGTTCAAGGCCCCGCCGCAGAAGGCCGCGGGCGAGATCATCGAGGACGAGGACACCACGGAGACCGTCGAGAAGATCATCGCCTGGCTGGACGAAAGGAAGCTCCTCGCATGAGCGGAATCCTCGCCTACGCCCTCCACTACGAGGGGGCGTTCAACCAGAACTCGCTCGGCGGCGTCTCCGAGGCGGCGCGCCAGGCCGAAGCGCTCGGCTGCGAGGCGCACGCCGTCGTCATCGGCGACGTGTCCGACGAGCTCGCCGCGACGCTGGGCAACTACGGCGTGACGAAGGTCTTTCGCGCCACGGACGTGCCCGAGGGGCTTGCCCAGCCGGTCGTCGACGTCATGGCGAAGGTCATGGACGAGGGCGGCCACGACTACGCGCTGTTCGGCGGCGGCCTGCTCGGCTTCGAGATCGGCGCCGGCCTCGCCGCGCGGCTCAACGCCGGCGTGACGATGGAGGTCACGCAGGTCAACGCCGTCGACGGCAAGCTCACCGCGGAGCGCCCGATCCACGGCGACTCTCAGGTCTCGACGTCGTCCTACAAGGACCGCGGGATCATCATCGGGCGCCTGAACGCCTTCGAGGCAAACGCGCCGAGCGACGCGACCGCCGAGGTGCAAGACGTCGACGTCGAGCTGTCCGATTTCTCGACGAAGGCGACGATGGTGCAGCGCGGCGAGGCGCGCGGCGAGGACATCGACATCGAGGGCGCCGACTACCTCGTGGCCGGTGGCCGCGGGCTGGGCAAGCCCGAGGGCTTCGAGCTGTGCGAGGCGCTGGCGGAGGCGCTCGGCGGCGCCGTCGCGGCGACGCGCGCGGTCGTCGACGCGGGCTGGTACCCCTACTCGACGCAGATCGGCCAGACGGGCAAGACCGTGTCGCCGAAGCTCTACATCGCCGCGGGCATCTCCGGCGCGATCCAGCACAAGGTCGGCTTCCAGTCCTCGGAGAACATCGTCGCGATCAACAAGGACGCCAACGCGCCGATCTTCGAGTACTCCGACCTGGGCATCGTCGGCGACCTGAACAAGATCCTGCCCAAGCTCACCGAGGCCGTGAAGGCCAAGAAGGGCTGAGGTTCAGATGGCCGCAGGCAGCAGGAACGGTGAGCTGACGCCGTCGATGTTCCCGCCGCCGGTCGACCCGGTGGGCGAGTTCATCGGCCCGGTGACCGACGCCGAGGACGAGCGCATCGAGGTCGGCGTGGCGATCGTCGGCGGCGGGCAGGCCGGCACGGCCTGCGCCATCCGCCTGCTCCAGCTGCTCGAGGACGATCCCGAGCTGACCGAGCAGCTCGGCGAGGTGCCGGTAGCGGTCCTCGAGAAGGGCAAGGTCGCCGGTGCGCACCAGCTCTCCGGGGCGGTCATGCACCCGGGGCCGATCCGCGAGCTGTGCCCGGACGACGACTCCTGGCCGCGCTACGACACCGTCGAGGGCGAGCGCGTCTACTTCATGCTCAACTCCAAGCGCGCGCTCCCGCTCGCGCCGACGCCGCCGCCGTTCCGCAACCACGGCAATGTCGTCGTCTCGGTCGCGGAGATCACGCGCTGGCTCGCGAACAAGGCCGAGGAGATGGGCGCCTACGTCCTGACCGAGACGTCGGCGACGAAGCTGCTCGTCGAGGACGGCAAGGTGCTCGGCATTCGCACCGGCGACAAGGGCCGCAACCGCGACGGCTCGGAGAAGGGCAACTTCGAGCCGGGCTCCGATGTCACCGCGCGCGCGACCGTGCTGGCCGAGGGCTGCTGGGGTCACCTCACCGGCGCGGCGATCAACGCGCTGGGGCTCGCCGGCTCGGACCCGCAGGTGTGGGCGCTCGGCGTCAAGGAGGTGTGGGAGGTGCCCGAGCCGCTCGACAAGGTCATCCACACGCTCGGCTGGCCGCTGCGCGCGGGGGCGAAGTACAAGGAGTTCGGCGGCTCGTGGATCTACCCGATGAACCGCGAGGGCGAGACGCCGCGCGTCTCGATCGGCTTCGTCGTCGGTCTGGACTACGCCGACATCCGCCTCTCGGTCCATGACGTTCTGCAGGAGTTCAAGCACCACCCGCTCGTCGAGAAGATCCTCAAGGGCGGCAAGCGCGTCGGCTGGGGCGCGAAGGCGATCCCGGAGGGCGGCTACTGGGCGATGCCCACGCTGCACGCGCCCTGCATGGTCATCTGCGGCGACGGCGCCGGCATGGTCAACGTGCCGCGGCTGAAGGGCGTGCATCTCGCGATCCGCTCGGGGATGCTCGCCGCCGAGGAGATCTACCGCAAGCTCAAGGCCGGCTCGACGGACTTCTCCGGCTACGAGCAGGCGGTCTACGACTCGGAGATCGGCACGGACCTCTACGAGTCGCGCAACATGAAGCAGCCCTTCCACAGGGGCCTCGTGATCGGTGGCGCGATCTCCAACGCCATGGTGCTGACGAAGGGCAGGCTGCCCGGCGGGCACTGGAGGTTCCATCGCGACGCCGAGGCTCCGCTGCGCAAGACGAACCGCCACAAGAGCTATCCCAAGCCCGACAACACGTACACGTTCGACAAGCTCTCGAGCGTCTTCATCACCGGCAACGAGACGCGCGACGACGCGCCGAACCACATCCGCATCACCCAGCGCGTCGACCGCGACGTCGCCGAGATGTGGGAGTGGATGTGTCCGGCCGGCGTCTACGAGGTGCCCGAGGACGCACCGGAGAAGGGCCCCGTCGACATGATCGTCAACTACACGAACTGCGTGCAGTGCGGAGCGATCACGGCGAAGGGCGGAAGGTTGACGCCGCCCGAGGGCGGCGACGGGCCCTTCTACCAGGTGACGTAGGGCGGTTCTGCCGGCGGCGTGGGAGGCCGGTGCGGATGGGAGGGGACCGTCTCGGGTCCTTCGGACGAGCTCCTCATCGGCCCCCTCCCACCGCACCGACCCCCAACACGCTCGTCGGGACAGACGCCGGACAGGTGGTCCGCGCTCCTCGATGAGGTCACGGACCTATCGCGCCCGCTTGGGTCCGGCCGGGACTCCGAAACGCCGCCGGCGCGCTCACGCACGCCAGTCGAACAGACCGCGCGTGGCTGTGATGTCGAAGATCCGCTGCACCTCGTTGCGCCCGGCCACGAGGATCAGGCGCTGCCCGTCGCGCTGGGCGCTGTTGCGGAGGCTGAGGAGGACCTGCAGACCGGTCGAGTCCATGAACTCGATGTGTCGCAGGTCCAGCACGACGTGATCGAAGCCCGCGCGCAGCAGCAATTGGACCTCACGCTGCAGCAGGGGAGCAGAGACCAGGTCAAGCTCCCCGGTCGATGTCACGACGGCCTCGTGGTCACCGGGCGCGACGCTGATGCTGAACGGTTGAACAGGTTGCCGGTTGAGGGCAGTCACGAGCGACCTCGCCTGAGAAGGAGCACGGTCTCATGTCGTTCTTCGGCACCGCAGCCAAGCGCCTTGAGCTGATCTCAGCGGTCGGCGTCGTCGCCCTCCGTGGGTTCGCGGAGCCGGGAGCTGAGCGCCCCGAACAGCGCTACGGCAGCCATGCCCGCGCCGATCGCCAGCACGAGGTCGCTCAGAAGCAGCGCGCCGACCGCAAGCGAGATCGCGAGGAGCAAATAGGCCGCGACCTCGAGCCTCGTGCCGCTGATCTTCCGACGCATCGAACCAGTCTGTAGCACCGGCCCTCGTCGGCCGAATGGCTGCAGGTGGCTCGCTTCATGAGGCCAGTCCTCGCGAAGCCGCAGTGCCCATCGGGACCTGCGCCTGGGTGGCGTCGGCGGCGCGGCGCTGGCTCGACCTCTGCGACGCGATGTCGCGGACGATCAGCGACTAGTGCCGATCTTCGTGCGGTCGCGTGTGTCGAACGACGGAGGCGGCTACTGCTCGCCGGGCGTGACGAGGCCGCTCTCGTAGGCCAGCACGACGGCCTGGACCCGGTCGCGCAGGCCGAGCTTGG
>JBOGYT010000152.1:0-12182 GCA_050696955.1 Solirubrobacteraceae bacterium
CCCGGCGAGGTGCGTCAGCTCGTGACCGCTTCGCAGGGGGCGCGGCGAACCCGGCAGGCGCTCGCCGCGGTCGCGAGCGCCGACCTGCGCGACGTGCTGCGCGAGCTGCCGGTGCCGCTCGGCGCCCTGTGGGGGGCCGGCGATCGAGTCATCCGGCCGGGCGTGCTCGAGACCGTGCGGGCGCTGCGGCCCGACGCGCGCTGCGAGAGCATCGAGGGAGCGGGGCACATCTCGATGATCGAGCGGCCTCAGGAGTTCACGGCGGCGCTCGAGCGCGTGCTCGTAGCCATCTCGTGAACGGAGCTTGCGCTCGGCCGCAGACCCCCTAGATTTGGCGAAAGTGCAGGCACTTTCGCTGCAGGACACGGTCGATCAGCACCTCCTGCGACTGCGTGACGGCAGGCGGCTTGCCTACTGCTCGACGGGTCCGCCGGAGGGCACGCTCGTCGTCTACCTGCACGGCGCGATCGGCTCGCCGCAGGAGGCCTGCGCGGAGCTCGACCGCGCGGTGCAGGAGCTCGGAGTCCACTACGTCATGCTCAGCCGGCCGGGCTTCGGCGACTCCGATCCGCACTCCGGACGGACGCTGCTCGACCTCGCCGGCGACGTGGCGCAGCTCGCCGACCACCTCGGCCGTGAACGCTTCGCGGTCGTCGGCGTCTCGGCCGGCGGGCCGTACGCGCTCGCGTGCGCGCACGAGCTGCCCGAGCGCGTCGCCGCGGCGGCGGTCGTGAGCTCGATGGCGCCCGCCTGCTCCCCAGACGTCGCGCCGGGCGTGCCGTCGACGCTGCGCTGCGGGCTGCGTCTGCTGCGGCGCCGGCCGCGCGGGTGCTCCTGGAGCGCGGACGCCCTCCTGGCCATCGCCCGCCGTCACCCGGGGATCGTGACCCGCGCGATGATGGCCGGCGCCCCGCCCGCGGATCGAACGCTGCTGGGCGAGCGCGAGGCGCGCGAGCTGGCCGCCGGACGGTTCCTCGGCGCCGCGCGCGGCGGCGTCGCAGGGATGATCGACGACTACGTCCTGTGCACGGGCCCGTGGGGATTCGCGCCGCAGGACGTGCGCGGACTGGTGCACGTCTGGCACGGGGTGCAGGACCAGATCGTGCCGGTGGACCAGGCGCTGCACATGGCGGCGATGCTGCCGCGGGTGCAGACGGCGCTGCATCCCGACGAGGGCCACTTCTTCTACCGCCGGCGGCTGCGCGAGATCCTCGGAGACCTCACCGCGGCAGTCGGGTCCGCGGCGTGTCGCTCACCGGTGCCCGAACGTCACCGCGCGGTCCCGGCTCACGGACCAGCGCCCCCGGCGCCACGCGATCCGCGTGCCGTCGGCCAGCCGCGCGGCCGCGTGCCCGAGGCGCGGCTCGCCCCATAGCGTCGCCTCGAGCGGACGCTCGTGCTCGGGCGTGTCGCCCAACCCGGCGACGACGTGCTCGGCCGGATACGTCACGACGATCGCTCCCGCGCGCACCCACAGCGGGATCGTGTCGCGCGGCGCCGGCGCCACGACCTCCCCGCCGCCGCGCACCCGCTCGCCCGACCACGCCTCGATCCAGTCGCCGCGCGGCAGCGCCACCTCGCGCTCGCGGGCGCCCTCGTCGAGCACCGGCGCGACCCACAGCGCGGGCCCGTAGCCGTAGGCGTCGGCGACCGTCCAGCCGCGATCGTCGGATGGGTCGATGAGGTGCAGCGGGCGGATGATCGGCAGCCCGCAGCGCGCCGCGGTCGCGGCCGCCGCCCGCACATAGGGGACGAGCTGCTCGTGCAGCAGGACGTAGCCGCGGTAGATGTTCAGCGTGCGCTGGTCGTACGTCCACGGCTCCTGCTCCATCCGGCCGTGCGCCTGCATGAGCGGGGTGAAGCAGCCGAGCTGCGCCCAGCGCACGAGCAGCTCGGGCGGGCAGCGCTCGACGAGGCGGTGGCCGAGGTAGCCCCCGACGTCGTGCGACCAGTTGGAGAAGCCGCTCGCGGCAGCCGAGAGGGATGCCGCCACGAGGATCCGCAGCGACCAGAAGTCCGATACCTGGTCGCCGCCCCACAGCATGCCGGTCGCCTGCTGCCCGCTCCAGCCGCTGCGGCCAAAGAGGACGCCGCGGCCCGGGTGCACCTCGTCCAGCGCGCGCTGCATCGAGCGCCGGTAGCGCCCGCCGACCGCCCACGCCGACGTGGCGCCCGTCGTGCCGTCGGCGAAGTGCACGTCGTCGGGGAAGTAGTAGCCCTCGCCGTCGTCGGCCTTGATCCCCTCGACGCCGCGCCGCAGAGCGCGCTTGGCCTGCGAGCGCCACCATTCCTCGGCCGCATCGGACGTGAAGTCGATCGGCGATCCCGTGCCCATCCACCAGCGCGCGACGAGCGGCTCGCCGTGGGAGTCGCGGACGTAGTGCCTCCCGTCGGCGCCCTCCGCGTAGTTCGATGCCGGCGCATCGTGCAGGGCGCGCGACTGCGCGTCGGGCGGCATCTGGCCGTCGCTCGATTCGAGGTTCACCCACGGCGTGACCCACACGACCGTGCGCACGCCGCGAGCGCGGAAGTCGCGCACCATCGCGTCGAAGTCCGTGAACTGGTGCGGGTTGGGCTCCCACGTGTTGTACTGCGTCTCCCACGGCGAGTCGAGCACCACGGCGTCGAGCGGGATCAGCTCCCGCGCGCAGCCGTACACGTCGTCCTCGACCTCGTCCTGGTGGTTGTAGACGTCGCGCGACTTCCAGAAGCCGTAGCCCCACTCGGGCAGGACGGGCGGCAGGCCGGTCACGCGCAGGTAGCGCCGCAGGCGTGCGGCGGGGGAGGGGTCCGTGAAGATCCGCAGGCGCAGCGGCCCCGCCTGCGCGCGCGCAGAGACGACCGTGCGATCGCCGAGCTCGAAGCGCATCCCGTTGCCGTAGCCCTGCGACCACACCGCGTAGCCGCGCGAGGACTGCAGCCACGGAACCGGCGCGTAGTCGCCCTGCGGGACGCCGCCCTTCGCGAGGAGGTCCTCGGGACAGTCCGGGCCCGTGTAGGAGCGGTCCGCGCCGAGCTGGATCTCCCGGCCCTCGTGATCGACGCGCAGGTTGTGCCGCGCGCCGAGCCCGGCAAAACGCTCCTCCGCGCGCCCGTCCCAGTCGGCCGCCAGGCGCAGCGGGTCGCCATCGAGCTCGAGCTCGAACACGACGGTCTCGTTCTCGGGCAGCGTGATCCGCAGCCGTCCGCGCCGGCCGCCGTCGCAGCGCACCGCGAGCTCGGTCCCGTCGGCGAGCGGCTCGGAGACGCTGACCGCCACCACGCGCTCGGGCAGGTCGAGCTCCTCGCGCGCGATGACGCCCTCGGTGAACTGGATGAACTGGTCGGAGATCTCGCCGTCGATGCCGAAGAGGCCGAGCGCGCGGATCAGCCGCCGGCCGCCGCGGCGGACGTGGATCGCGAACGGGTGGTGCGTGATCTCCACGCGCACCGCCCCGCGCTCCAGGACGAGGCCGTCGAGGACCGTCGCGGTGCAGACCGGCATGGCAAGAGGTTCGCCGCTCGGGACGCCGCCCTCCAGCGCTTCACGAGAACGTCACATCACACCCGCGTCGCTCGCGTGCGAGGTTTGCCCGCGGGCACGGCGGGCAGCGCAGGGCCATGAGCCATCCCACGACAAGCCGGGTGCCGCTCGTGTCGCTGCGCGGCGACGTCGACATCCCGCAGCTCGGCTTCGGCGTCTTCCAGGTCCCGCCCGCGGATACGGCGCAGATCACCAGGCTCGCGCTGCAGGCGGGCTACCGCCACATCGACACCGCGGCGGCGTACGGCAACGAGGCCGGCGTCGGCCACGCGGCCCGCGCCTTCGGGCTGGATCGCGACGACGTCTTCATCACGACGAAGTGCTTCAACGACGACCATGGCTACGAGCAGGCCAAGCAGGCGCTGCGCGAGCCTCGACCGGCTCGAGATGTCCTGCGTCGATCTCTACCTCATCCATTGGCCGGTGCCCGCTCACGATCGCTACGCCGAGACGTGGCGCGCGTTCACGGAGCTTCAGGCCGATGGTCTGGCGCGGGCGATCGGCGTGTCGAACTTCCAGCCCGCGCACCTCGAGCGCATCATCGAGGAGACGGGTGTGACGCCCGCCGTCAACCAGATCGAGCTGCACCCGCGCTTCCAGCAGACCGGACAACGCCGCGAGCACGAGCGCCTTGGCATCGCGACCGAGGCGTGGAGCCCGCTCGCGCAGGGCCGGGTGCTCGACGACCCCACGATCGGCGAGATCGCCCAGGCTCACGGCAGGACGCCCGGCAGGTCGTCGTGCGCTGGCACCTGCAGCTCGGCAACATCGTGTTCCCCAAGTCGGTGACGCCGCAGCGCATCGAGGCGAACTTCGACGGCTTCGACTTGCACCTGACGGCGGCGGAGATGGAGGCGATCGGGGCGCTTGACCTCGGTGAGCGGATCGGGCCGGACCCGGACGTGTTCGTGCGGCCGTAGGAGGGCCGCTGCCGGCGGTCGCGTGAGTGCTGTTGTTTTTTGTCCAAACGGGGCAGTGTCGCCAGCGCTGCTGGGTCCGCGACGGAGCAGCGGGTTACAGCTGTCAGCTGTGGATACAGGGCTCATCGATACGTGGCACGACCGCCGGCGGCTAATCGCGGTCGTGCCATCCGGTCAAGGCGCGGCACCGAACGTCCTATGGTTCGCAACAGCGCGTATGGCATCGCGCATTGCGGCCTGATCGCCGGCAAGACCGTAAACGAGGTCAGGCACGTGCTCGGCCGCCCCACAGGCGAGGACGAGCGCAGAAGCGCAACGTGGTGGCAGCAGTACCGCGGACTCGCGGTGTTCTTCGCCAACGGCCGAGTTATACGAACCGACGTGGGCGCCGAATGACTTCACATTGCCGCGCCGCCCCAACACCTTCTCGCTGACGCCAACGCTTGACTGCGCGAGATCCGGGACTTCGCCGACCGCCGCAGCGTGCCGCTGTTCGTTCAACCCAGCACCGTCGGCCAACGGCTCTTGCGTCGAAAGGGAGCAGTGTCGACCAGCGCTCCTGCTCGTCGTCCGGGGCGAGCGTCGGGTCTGGGCCGGACAAGAGCGCACGCGACGTGACGGCCCCGCGGTGCACGACTGTCGCTGTGCGCGATGGGAGCAGCCTCGACGAACTGCTCCTGCTCGTCGTCCCTGCGCCCGTCGAGGCGGCGACGACGATCAGCCTCGGCCGCTCACGCGGGCGCTCGGCCTCGGCCGACACGTCCGCTGCGCGGACGCGCTCCTGGCCTCGGCCGAACTCAGTACCCGATCGGGCTTTTCTACCGTGCGAATACCAGGACTCGCTGGCGCCGCGAGCCTGTCGCGGCGGGCCGTGTTGCAAATGCTCACGTGCGCCATCAGCTCAGCGCGCCGCGCCGCGCCGCTGCTCGCCGAGACTGCGTGGCACGCCGCAAGGCTCTTGCAGTGCCATGGTGGCCGGCTGGATCCTGCTTGTCGCCGGGCTCACGTTGCCCGGACGCCAACCGCCTGGAGGTAGTCGGCGGCAGCGGCGAACGTGCCGTCGCGGGCGTGGTTGTGTTGCTCGTGCAGCGTGGCGAGGTCGTGTTGCAGGTGCGTCCGGCTGGGCTCGTCGAGCAGCTTGAAGGCGAGGCGCGTCGATCCCTGGCGGGCGCGTGCGGTGGTCAGGAACGCCGCGGTCGAGGGGGCGCAGACGTCGGTGCTCAGCCGCCGGGTGCGCAGCGTGTCGATGCGGTCGCCCAGGAGCCGGCGCAGGCCCGACCGCCGGCCCCAGTTCAGGGGCTCGCCGGGGCCGGCGGACGCCGGCGCGTGCCGCCGGACCATGGCGAGGCTGGCGCCGACTAGCCCGTCGGGGGTCCAGTTGGCCAGCCCGATCCGCCCACCCGGCCGGCAGACGCGTAGCAGCTCGTCGGCCGCTCGCTGTTGATCGGGCGCGAACATCACGCCGAACGTCGACAAGACGATGTCGAAGGCGCCGTGTTCGAACGGCAGCGCCTCGGCGTCCGCAATCTGCGTGTGGAGCTCCACGGATTCGACGTCGGCGCGCCGGCGCGCGAGTCGCAGCGCGGCGTCGTTGATGTCGGTGGCGGTGACCTGTGCGCCGCGCCGCGCGGCGGCGAGCGCCGTGTTGCCACTGCCCGCGGCGATGTCGAGCACGCGCTCGCCGGCGTGCACGTCGACGGCGCGGCAGAGCAGCTCGGCGACGAGGACATGCCTGACCTCGATGCGGCCGTGGTCGTCGCCCGTCCAGGCCGACCTCGCCTGAGTCGCGTGATCGAGCGATCCCGTGGAGGCCGCGGCGAGCGGGGGTGCTACGCGTTGCGCGTGAGCCGTCGCGACTCAGCCCGCCGGCGAGGCGCGGACGGGCTCCGGGGCCGTGAACGGCGGCGGGCCGAGCAGCTCGATGTGCTCGGAGCGCTCAGCGACCTGCCGCAGCAGGGCGAAGTCCGCCGGGCGCGACGCGATCTCGTCCGTGGTGACCGGCACGCCCGCCTCGCGGTAGAAGCTCTCGCCCGACCCGGGAGTCATGAATCCGATCACGCGCGCGGTGTCGGAGGTCACCATGAACGCGTGCGCGACCCGGCGCGGCGCGAAGAACAGGCCGCCTCGGCCGACGGTGTGCTGCTCGCCTTCGATGTCGACGAGCAGATCGCCGTCGAGCACGTAGATCGCCTCGTCCTGCTCGGGGTGCAGGTGCAGCGGCGTCATCTTGCCGCGCTCCATGCGGTCCTCGAGCATGAGAAACGCCCCGCCGGTCTCGGCTGCGGTCGCCTTCCACGTGAAGACACCGCCGCCGGCGAACCACATCTGCTCGCCTTCGCCGTCCTGCCGGATGATCGGAATCGCCGTGCTCATTGGGGCTCCTTCGCCTCGTCGTGCGTCGTCACTAAGATGGGACTCCAGTGCCCACGATACTAGAGTGCCATCATGGATATGTCAATCCCATATGAGCAGACCGGTAGGACAAGCCAGAAGGCGCGCACCCGCGCGGCGATGCTCGACGCCACGCGCCGGCTGCTCGCCGAGGGCGTGACCCCGACAATCGAGCAGGCCGCCAACCGGGCGGCGATCTCGCGCACGACCGCCTACCGGTACTTCCCCAACCAGCGAGCGCTGCTGATCGCCACCTACCCCGAACTGGACGCGCAGTCGCTGCTCGGCGACGATCCGCCCGCCGACCCTGCCGCACGCCTCGAGCTGGTCACCAAGCTGATCGGAAACCAGCTCCTCGACCACGAGCCCGAGCTGCGCACGATGCTGCGACTGGCGCTCGATCCGGCAGCCGTCGAGCAGGGCGCGCTCCCGCTGCGCAGAGGCCACGCGATCAAGTGGCTCGACGACGCCCTGCAGCCGCTGCGCGGGCACATGACCGACGCCCGGCTGCGCAAGCTCGTGCTCGCCATCCGCGCGACGCTCGGCATCGAGGCGCTCGTCTGGCTCACCGACATCGGCGGTCTCTCCCGCCAGGAGGCCGTCGAGCTCATGCGCTCGTCGGCCCGCACGCTCCTGCAGGCCGCGCTCGACGCGCCCGCGGAGGGCGGCGACCCGCCGAACCGCTGACATGCCGGCCGGCCCCCTCGATCGGTCGCCGCGGGCTGTCAAGTGAGACCCGACCGAGCCGCATAACCCTCGAACCGCACACTTCCGCTTTGCGCGAATTGGAGGAGCCCTCGAGCGCTCGGTCGGCGCTGCTGATCGTCGTCCCGAGCGGCAGTCGTCGGCCCGCGCGTGACATGTTCGACGCGTGAGAATCCTGACTTCCGTCGGCAGATGGGAGGTGGCTCTGGCAGGCGATCGACTGCAGCCGACGACGGACGCGGCGCGCGTGTCCGGCGCAGGGTTCAACCTGAAGACGTGACGGACGGCTATGAGCCCCTCAACGAGGCCCTCGTGCGTGCTGCCCAGCGTGGCGACTGGAGCCTCGACCGGATGCTGCGCTTCGCCGACATGGGGTTTGCGCCCGCGATCAGCCTCCTTGTCGGAGGCAGATGGATCGAGGGGATCCTGTCGACGGAGGAGGCCTGGGCAGACCGACTCGACGCCGACGTCGATGCCGGCATCGGCTGGGCCTCTGGACGCACGGCCGCTGAATTCGGAGCGATCAGCGACCCGGCGGGGGTGCCGCAGGACGTGCCGATGGTCGGCGACATCGAGCAGTTTCGTCAGACGTTCCGCCAGAACAACTTCCGGCAGTTCGTCGACGACCGTCGGGCCGTGGAGGCCACGTTGGCGCAGAGAGTCGAGGCGCTGGGTGACGACGAGGAGCTCACCGTCGACGAGCAGCGGGAGATCGACGCGCTGTCGGATCCGGTGGCGGTCATCACGCTTCGAGACGTGATCATCGAGGGAGCCGTCCCCGCAAACAACCGCGGCCGGCCGATGCTGCGCGTCATCCGTGCACAGGTGGCGGCGTGGCATCTCGGCCGCTCGGCCGCGATCCCAACCGGGCCGGGCGCGGCCTGAGCCCTCCCGTCCGGGTGAGCGATGAGCCGGGGCCGCGCGTTTCAAGTCACGTCGGCGCTCGACATTGCGCGCCCTGCCCCGCGAAGTCCGCCGAGGCGACGCCCGATCTGGCAGGGCTGCCGGTTATCCATCCCGGCACTGCCGGCCGCTCCCGGTTCTGCCTCGTTGCGACAGCGACGGTGCTCGAGCTCGCTCCCATCGGGAGCTGGCGCGCGTCGTGCCTATGCACCGGGTGCCACGCGTCGGGCCGGAGTGGCGCTTTCGTTGGTCGTCCCAGGCGAGCATCTGGGCGGGGAACGTTCAGACGCCTGCTTGCCCGCGATCTCGAAAGCCCACCCCGCTGTCGCCCCCGGAAGCCTGAGCGGACCTGACCACCCGGCCGAGAGGAGAGAATGGGCGTTGATGGCAAAGCCACGGCCGAAAGCGCCGGATCCGCTCACCGCCGGCTGGGCTCAGCTCGGGCGAGGCGAGTGGGAGGCCGCGCGGTCCTCGTTCGAGCATGCCCTCGCGGTCGACGAGAAGCCCGAGGCGCTTGAGGGCCTGAGTTGGGCCGTGTGGTGGATGAACGACGCCGAGGCGATGTTCGAGGCGCGCGAGCGCGCCTACGGCGCCTATCGCTCCGCGGGGGACCGCTGGGGTGCCGCCCGAATGGCCACCTGGCTTGGCACGGATCATGTCGACTTCCGCGGCGAGCCGGCGGTCGCAAAGGGTTGGCTCGGGCGCGCCCGGCGGCTGCTCGACGGTCTCGAGTCCGGCCCCGAGCACGGCTGGCTGTGGGTGCACGAGGCCGAGAAGCTGCTGTTTGCGAACGACACCGAGTCCGCGCGCGAGCTGGCGGGGCGTGCGGCCGAGCTGGGCAAGCTGCTTGGGGTCGTCGATCTCGAGATGATGGGGCTCGCGACCGAGGGCCTCGTCCTGGTCACGGAGGGTGAGGTCGAGCGGGGTATCTCGCGCCTGGATGAGGCCGCCGCGGCGGCTCTCGGTGGGGAGTTCGACGAGATCTGGGCGTGCGGCTGGTGCCTTTGCTACATGATCTATGCCTGCGAGCGGGCGCGCGACTACGACCGCGCCGGCCAGTGGTGCAAGCGCGCCCAGGAGTACTCCGAGCGAAGCGGCATGGAGCTTCTGGCCCCCGTCTGCCGTGCCCACTACGCGGGGGTGCTGATCTGGCGCGGCATCTGGGGCGAAGCCGAGATCGAGCTCGGGGAGTCGGCGGAGCGCTTGGCTGAGATCAGGCCACCCGTCGAGGCTGAGGCGACCGTGCGACTCGCCGAGCTTCGACGCCGCCAGGGTCAGCTCGAAGAGGCGGCGGAGCTGTTCGAGCGGGTCGCCGAGCATCCGCTGGCGTTGCTCGGCCTCGGCGAGCTCGGCCTCGACCGCGGTGAGCCTGCCGGTGCACGCGACCGCGCCGAGCAGTACCTGCGCGAGGTCCCGCCGCGCGCGGGCACCCTTCGCGCCGCGGGGCTCGAGCTGCTGGCTCGCGCTGAGACCGCGCTTGGAGATGAGGAGAAGGCTGCGGAGGCACTGGATGAGCTCGAGGAGGTGGCACGGCTCGTGGCGACCGATCCGCTGCGGGCTGCCGCCGCGGCCGCCGCCGGCACGGTGGCCGCGGCCGCCGGCGAGATGGATCGCGCTCGGACGGCTTTCGAGGACGCGACACGGCTGTATCACCGAAGCGGCGCGCCGTTCGAGGCCGCGAGGGCTCGCATCCAGCTCGCCCGTGTGCTCGGTGACCTCGCGCGCCCGAATGACGCGGTCAGAGAGGCGCGCGCTGCGGCAACATCGCTGCGCCGGATCGGCGCCACCCGCGAAACCGAGAAAGCCGATGCGCTTGCGGTCAAGCTCGGGGGACGGCCCGCCGCGAAGGTCTCTCCGCTCACCAAGCGCGAATGTGAGGTCCTGCGCCTGGTTGCCGAGGGCAGCACCAACCGCGAGATCGCCGAACGGCTCGTGCTCTCGGAGCACACGGTGAACCGCCACGTGACCAACATCCTGGCCAAGCTCGGATCCTCCTCCCGTTCGGCCGCCGTCGCCGAGGCACTTCGCCGCGAGCTGATCTGACGCCGGCAGGGCGCCATGGCGGAAATCCGCCATCTCGGCCAGTGGCGAAAGATGGCGCGGATGGGCGAAGTCGTCGCGCTTTGGGTCGGCGATCGTTATCGCCATGGCCACGACCGATCTAGCATCCGCTCGACCCGCGACCGCCGAGGACCTGCCGGAGCTCTCCCAGGCACTGGCGGCGGCATTCTTCGACGACCCGGTCCTCTCCTGGTGCTACCGCGACCCGGGACGGAGGAGCGAGATCCTGCCGCGGTTCTTCGCTGCGATCGCCGAGGCGACGCTCGCTGCAGGCGGCATCTACACGACCGCCGACGTCGTCGCGGGAGCGATCTGGATCCCACCCGGCGCGGGCGGCGACGATGAGCGACTGGCCGCCACCCTCGGAGAGGTCTCTGGTGAGCACGCCCAGCGACTGTTCCAGCTGCTTGAGCTGATCGATGCGGTCCATCCCACCAAGTCTCATCACTACCTCTTCGTTCTCGGCACGAGACCCGAATGGCAATCGCGCGGGATCGGATCGGCGCTGATGGCGCCGGTGCTCGAGACCTGCGATCGCGACGGGATCCCCGCCTACCTGGAGGCGTCAAGTGAGCGCAACAAGGCGCTCTACCTCCGACACCGGTTCGAGGTCACGCAAGAGCTCCGACTCCCGGAGGGCCCTCCCATCTGGTGCATGTGGCGAGAGCCCCGCGACGCAGGCGAGAAGACGAATGGGGGACGGCGATGACGGAGGCAATCCTTGAGGACGGAGCCGCCGCCGAGCGGCTTCGCGAGCGGCTCACGGGGACGGTCCTCACGGCCGATGACGACGCCTACGACGAGGCACGCACGGTCTTCAACGGGATGATCGACAAGCGACCGGCCGTGATCGCCCAGTGTGCGTCGCCGGAAGACGTCGCTGCGGCGCTTGCCTTCGGACGCGAGCGCGAGCTCGAGATCGCTGTGCGCTCCGGCGGGCACTCGGTTGCCGGAGTATCGCTCTGCGACGACGGGCTCGTGATCGACGTGCGGCCGATGAAGTCGATCGACGTCGACCCTGAGCGCCGCACCGCCCGCGCCGGTGCCGGCTGCACCTGGAGCGAGGTCGACCGTGCCACCCAGCAGCACGGCCTCGCGACCACCGGCGGACGGGTCTCGACGACCGGCGTCTCGGGCCTGACGCTCGGCGGGGGCTCGGGCTGGCTCGAGCGCCAGCACGGGCTCGCCTGTGACAACCTGATCTCGGTCGAGTTGGTGACCGCCGACGGCGAGCTGATCACGGCGAACGAGGACGAGCACCCCGACCTTTTCTGGGCGCTCCACGGCGGCGGCGGCAACTTCGGCGTCGCGACGGCGCTCACCTTCCGCCTCCACCGAGTCGGTCCCGAGGTCCTCGCCGGCCTGCTGCTCTACGAGCCCGACCGCGGTGCGGACCTACTGCGCCTGACGCGCGACTTCATGGTCGACGCGCCCGAGCAGTTCGGGCCGGCGCTCGCCTACCTGACGGTTCCGGTCGACGACGAGCTACCAGCCGAGCTGCATCAAAGGTTCGTCTCGGCGATCGCGCTCTGCTACACGGGCGCGGTCGCCGAGGGCGAGCGGCTGATCGAGCCCTTCCGCGAGCTGGGCCCGATCGCCGACCTGGTCGGGCCGATGCCATACGCGGATTGGCAGTGCGCGATCGACGATCCGCCCGGCTACCGCAACTGGTGGACGGC
>JBOGYT010000153.1:0-5161 GCA_050696955.1 Solirubrobacteraceae bacterium
GTCGTAGCGTGACCCCATCGCCGGCTAGCTGCGTGCCGGGGGTGGGGTCCTACGGCGTTAAGGAAGCGTCCGAAACGAGTTGTGGGTCGGGTGGCCGGATCGTGGATGCTCGAAGCCGCACGGTCCCCCAGCGCATACCGGCCGTATTCGCAAGAGGCCGGGCGGCCCCGAACGCCGCGACACGGCGCCCAAACACACAACGCGTTGACGGACGCTGTCTAACCGGGCGCGGACGGACTGCCCCGCGTCGCGTGCGAAGGCGATCGACGGGGTAGGCGCGTTGGCTTGACCGTGTACGCACCCAATCTCATTTCCGAGAACGAGCAGCGCCCGCTTCCCGGCTATGCCGCGCTCGCCGCGGCGTACGCGGGCTTCTTCGGCGGCGGCCTGGCGCTGGCCGCGCGCCGCGGCCGCGAGCTGCCCGACCGCTTCAGCGCGCACGACATCGCGCTGTACGGCGTGGCGACCCACCGGCTGAGCCGCATGCTCTCGCGCGAGAAGCTCGGGCGGCTCGTGCGCATCCCGTTCACCGAGGTCGACGAGGACGCCCCCACCCCGCCCGGCGAGATGGCCGAGCATCCGCGCGACGGGGGCTCGGTGCGGCGCGCGGTCGGCGAGCTCGTGAACTGCACGCTGTGCCTCGACCAGTGGGTCGCGGCCGGCTTCGTCCTGGGCCACGTCGCCGCGCCGCGCGTCACGCGCGCCGTCGCGGCGGCGCTCACGGTCAAGGCCACCGCCGACGTGCTGCACATCGGTTACGCCCGCGCCGTCACCTGACGCGCCTCGGGCCGCTCGGCCGCCAGCGCGGCGCGGATGACGACGATGTCCTCCTCGAGCGCGCCGGCTGCCAGCACGCCCGCCGCCCACAGGTCCGACGCGCGCTCGCGCAGCCGCGGCCCGAGCGGCCCGCGACTGCGCTCGACGACATCGACCTGAAGCCCGCTCGCAGCGAGCAGCGCGCGCGTGCGCTCGACGTCGCAGACGGATGACTGCACGAGCAGCAGCGACCCGCCCGGGCGCAGGAACGACGACGCCTGCTCGCAGATCGGATCGAGCAGGGCGCGGCCGTCGCGGCCTCCCTCCCACGCGCGCTCGGGCCCGCTCGCCGGCAGAGCCTCGGTCGCGGCCGGGAGGTACGGCGGGTTGCTGACGATGATGTCGAAGCGCTCACCGGGCACGGCCTCGAACAGCCACCCGCGGAGCGTGCGGACCGAGACGCCGTTGACGCGCGCGTTGATGCGAGCGCTGAGCAGCGCGCGGCGCGAGATGTCGACTGCCGTCGCGCGCGTCCCGAGCAGCGCGGCGCCGACCGCCAGCAGGCCGCTGCCGCTGCACAGGTCGAGCACGTCGAGGTCGGCCGTCGGGATCTCCGCACGCAGCGCGTGCGCGAGCATCCAGCTGTCGCTGTGCGGTTGAAAGACGCCTGGGACGGAGATGATGCGGATCCTGCTGAGTTCTCCGCTCATGGACCTCGACAAACCACCCCCTGATCCCGACCGGCTGCGCGCGCCGTTCGACGCCGCCGAGCCGTTCGGCGTCGGGATCGAGGAAGAGCTCATGCTGCTCGACGCGCGCACACTCGACCTCGCGCCGCGCGCGCGCGACGTGCTCGCGGTCGTCGGGAGCGATTCGCGGTTCAAGCTCGAGCTGCCCGCGGCGCAGGTCGAGATCGCCACGCGGCCCGAACGGTCGGTGCCGGCGGCCGGTGCGCAGCTCGCGCGGGCGCGCGCCGAGCTCGCCGAGGCCGCGGGACCCGACCTGCTCCTGGCGGGCGCCGGCGCGCATCCGTTCGCCGCTGCGATCGGGGTGCTCGACCCGGGCGAGCGCTACGCCCGGGCGCGCAACGAGTACGGCGAGCTCGCTCGCCGCCAGCTCGTGTTCGGGCAGCACGTCCACGTCGCCGTCGGGGATGCCGCGCGCGCGCTCGCCATCCACGACGCGCTGCGCTCCTACCTGCCGGAGATCGCGGCGCTGGCGGCCAACGCGCCCTTCCACGACGGCCGCGACACCGGCCTGGCCTCGATCCGGCCGACGATCTGCGACCTGTTGCCACGCCAGGGCGTCCCACCGGTCCTGCGCGACTGGGACGGCTATGCCGACGCGCTGCGCTGGGGCGCGCGCTCGGGCGCGGTCCCCGAGCCGCGCCGCTGGTGGTGGGCGCTGCGCCTGCACCCGGGCTTCGGCACCGTCGAGGTGCGGGCGCCCGATGCGCAGAGCACGGTCGGCGAGACGCTCGCGATCGCGGCGCTCGTGCAGGCGCTCGTGGCCCGCCTGGCCGAGCGCCGCGCGGCCGGCGAGACGCTCCCGGTCGTGCCGACGTGGCGCATCGAGGAGAACCGCTGGTCGGCGTGCCGCTACGGCGTGCTCGGCGAGATGGCGAACCTCGAGACCGGCGAGCGCGAGCCGACGGCGCGGCGGATCGGGCGTCTCCTCGACGAGCTCGAGCCGGTCGCCGAGCGGCTCGGCTGCGATGCCTCGCTGCAGGACGCCCGTGCGCTGCTCGAGTCCGGCGGCGGCGCCGTGGCGCAGCGCCGGGTGGCGGACGAGCGCGGGCTGGACGGTCTCGTCGCGTGGCTCGCCGAGCGCTACGCACGAGTTCGCGGTTGAGCTCCATATGGCAGTCGAACTGCGAACGCGTGGCTCGCTCACGTCGACCGACGCCGTTTCGCTCCCGCGTCCTTTACCGATGCAGGTCGTCCGCCGAACCGGCCGCGATCGCGGCGAGAACACCCTCGGCGATTCGCCGCGGCCGCTCGCCGATTCCGATCACCGCAGACACGTCGCCGCGCGGATCGACCTCCAGCACCTTCGCGCCCGCCGGCACCGGCACGCCGTCGTGGGTCAGCCCGCGCAGGATCCCGTCAAGCGGCGCCGCGAGCGGCTCGCCCTCGATCGACGCGACGACCTCGCCGGCCGCAACGGCCTGTCCGATCGCCGCATCGGTGCGCACCACGCCGCCGACCGGCGCGTAGACGAAGCGGTCACGGCCGTGACCGTCGAAGCTGCGCGGCTCGCCCGCGAGCGCGCGGGTCGCGCCTGCCTCGAGCACCGCTCCGAGGTCGTCCCCCCACTGCGTCTCGATCGCCAGGTGCGTCGTCTCCCCGGCGATGAAGTTCGGCCCGAGGCCGATCGTCAGCGGCGCGAGGTCGAGCTGGGACTCGGGCCGGGCGCGCTTGCGCATGCGCGCGTCGACGAGCACGCCGGGAGCGACCGCGGCCAGCACGCCGGCGAGCTCGCCCGTCGTCACGGGGATCGCGTCGCGCGACGAGAGCAGCACGGCCACGTCTGCGACCAGCCGCGCCTGCACCCCGTCGAGCTCGCAGCACCCGTCGAAGATCGCATCCGCGAACGCCATGCCGCGGCGCGCCGCCACGGGCAGCGCGACGTCGTGGATGACGACCGCGTGCCCCGCGCGAAAGAGGCGGTGCGCGACGGCCGATCCGACGTCTGCGCTGCCGCGCACGAGTACGGTGGGGGGTCGAGCGCCCGTCGCCATTCGCGGAACCGTAGTGTGCCGTCGAATGGGTAGGAGCAGCCTGTGAGCGAAGACGCGACGGCGACCGAGCACGAGATCGAGCTGCCGGCGACGGCCGCTGCCGCGGGACTCGCGCGGCGCGAGCTGAGCGTCATTCCCGGCATCGCCGGCGAGGTCGGCTACAAGGCGCTGCTGCTGACCACGGAGCTGATCGCGGTGTACGTCGAGGACGCCGAGCCCGACCCGAGCTTGAAGCTCCGCCTCGCGGTCAGCATCGGACCGCAGCGGGTGCGCGTGGAGGTCGGCGGCAGCCCACCCGGCGTGGCGCCTGAAACCCTCCTGCACACGACCGTGACGCCGTCGCTCGGCGGGTACGGCCTGCGGATCGTCGATCGCATGGCGGACGCCTGGGGCGTCCAGGACGCCACCGCCACGATGATCTGGTTCGAGCTCGCGCGCTAAGGAGTTCACCTTCGCGCACAGGCCACCGCGCGTGAACGGGTGGCGCTTGTCCCCACGAGCTGTGTCGCGCGCCCGTCAGCGTCGACGGTCACCTCCCATGCGCACGTGTCCGGGCAGTCGTGGGGACACGCAGCTCGGACGATCCGCCCGGAATCCGGCGGCGCTGGGCTCATAACGCCTGAGCGAGGTTGACCCGCCCGAAGCCGAACGTCCGATCGCGGCCGGGCGGCCCGAGCGGGTCGGCGTTCTGCGTGAGGCGGGTGCGGATGCCCGCCGCGTCGAGGTCCGGGAAGCGAAACGCGATGACGGCGGCCGCCCCGGCCACGTGCGGCGTCGCCATCGACGTGCCCGACAGCGTGAAGTAGCCGCCGCCGCGTCGCGTCGAGAGCACGTCGACACCGGCCGCTGAGATCTCGACGTCGGCGTTCGTGTTCGAGAACGCGGCGTGGCGGTCGCGGGAGTCGGTCGCCGCGACCGAGATGACGTCGTCGTAGCCCGCCGGGTAGCTGACGGTCGAGTTGCCGTCGTTGCCGGCGGCGGCGATGACGACCGCGCCGTCGCCACCTCGCCACGCGCGGGTGACGGCCGCTTCGATCGTCTCCGACGCGGGGCCGCCGAGCGACATCGAGATGACCTTGACGTCCTCGCCGACGGCCCAGTCGATGCAGTTCGCGATGCCCGACACCGGCCCGCTGCCGTTCGCATCCAGCGCCTTGCAGATCGCGAGCTGCGCGGGCGGCGCGACGCCCGCCACGCCGCGGCCGTTGTTCGCCGTCGCGGCGACGGTTCCGGCGACGTGCGTGCCGTGGTCCTCGTCGTCGGCGCAGCGCCCGTCGACGATCGTCGGATCCCCGACCCCGCCGGCGAAGCCGAAGCTGCGCACGCCGGCGCAGGCCGCGCGCCGGCCGGTCAGGTCCTCGTGGCTCGCGTCGATCCCGGTGTCGATGATCGCGACGCGCACGCCGGGCGACGTCGGGAAGTTCCCCGCGCCGAAGGCGAGATCCCATGCCTCCGGACCGTCGAGATCGGCGTCGTTGGGGTTGTCGATCCCGTAGAGCTCGCCGAAGCGCGGGTCGTTGGGGACGGACGTCGCGCGCATGATGAAGTCCGGCTCGGCGTAGTCCACGGCGGCCGAGCGGTCGAGCGTTCGGGCGGCGTCGCCTGCGGCGCGCTGGACCTCGACGACCTGCGCTCCCGTGGCGCGCACGCGGCCGAGGATGCGGG
>JBOGYT010000154.1:0-3777 GCA_050696955.1 Solirubrobacteraceae bacterium
TTCCCCGACCTGCGCGCCGTGCTGCTCGCCGGCGTCTCGCACCTGTCCCCCACGCACCGGCACCGCTTCAACCTCCCCGTGCGGATGGCCGTCGCCGGTGGCAACCCGATCGCGGTGGGCTTCGACACGCTCGCGAGCATGCTCGCCGACGAGCTCGGCGACACCGGCCAGGGCGATGAGCTCTCCGCGGCCGGGTCGCGCGGGCCCGACCCGACGGCGCTGCTCGCGCGCATCCGCAACAGCGTGACGGCCGTCTCGGGGTTCCTCGCCGCGCGCGAGGGCGAGATCGACGATCTGTGGAGCGCCGCGCCGCTGAGCTTCATCGCCTCAGAACAGGCGCAGCTGCTCGGCCACATGGGCCATCCGACCCCGAAGAGCCGCGTCGAGATGAGCCCCGAGGAGGTCGAGGCGTACGCGCCCGAGACCGCGGCGAGCTTCGCGCTGCACTGGCTCGCGGTCGATCCGTCGATCGTCGACCACGACAGCGTCGCCGGCGCGCCGGCGCCGCAGCTCGCCGAGCGGCTGCTGCGCGAGGACCCGGCCGTCGACCAGGCCGCGCTCGACGGCGCGCTCGAGCCGCTCGGCGATCGGGTGCTGATCCCGATCCATCCCTGGGAGCTCGCCCACCTGCGCGCGGGCGACGAGGTCGTCGGCGCGCTGCTCGAAGACGGCACGATCGTCGATCTTGGCCGGCTCGGCAGCCCCGCGGCGCCGACGACGTCGGTGCGCACGCTCTACAACGCGGACTGGCCGTGGCAGCTGAAGCTCTCGCTGCACGTGCGGGTCGGCAACTCGCTGCGCGTCAACCGCGAGCGCGAGCTGCGCCGCGCGATGGAGAGCGCCCGGCTGCTGCAGACCGGCGTCGGGGCGCGCGTGGCGCAGATCGCGCCGAACCTCGTGCTGCTCACCGAGCCGGCGCAGCTCGCCGTCCGCCACGGCGGCGAGCTCATCAACGGATGCTCGGTGCTGCTGCGCGAGAACCGCTGGACGCGGGACTCCGCCGCCGACGTCAGCGCGCTCACCGTCCTCACCCAGAACCATCCCTACGGCGGGCGCAGCCGGCTGGCGCAGATGATCGACGCGCTCGCCGAGCGCGAGGGCCGGCCCGCGGCCGAGGTCGCGCGCGACTGGTTCGCCCGCTACAGCGACGCGCTCATCGTGCCGCTCGTGCGGCTCTACACGGATCTCGGCCTGGTCACCGAGCCCCATCAGCAGAACACGCTGCTCGAGCTCGAGGACTGCTGGCCGGCGCGCGGCGTGATCCGCGAGGGCCGCCTGTTTCATCGCGCGGCCGCGCACGCGGATCTGGCCGAGGCGCTGCCGGACATCGGCGAGCGCAGCGAGACGACGCTCTCAGAGGACGATGCCGAGCCGCGCCTCGTCCACTACCTCTTCCTCAACAACGCGCTCGGCGTCATCAGCGCGCTCGGGACGGCCGGGCTGGCGGACGAGGCCGAGCTCCTGCGCGACCTGCGCGCCGTGCTGGAGCGCGAGCGCGAGCGGGCCGCCGGGGCGCCCTACCCGGCGACGGTTCTCGACCGCCTGCTCGACGCGCCGACCTGGCCGGTGAAGGGCAACATGCGCACGCGCCTGGAGGACTTCGACGAGCTCGGCGGCGGGACGGCGAACAGCAACGTCTTCGTGTCGATCCTCAACCCGCTGAAGAGCGTCACTTGAGCAGCCGCGACAGCCGGCGGTCCTTGAGCACCTTCCCGCCGGTCTGCTCCTCCGGGCAGTAGCACATGACGTAGTCCTCGTAGTGCACCGCCTCGATCGTCGTGCCGCAGCGCGGGCACGGCTCGCCGGCCTTGCGATGGACGAGCAGCGCCATCGGCAGCTTGTCGGGGATCGGCAGCGCGATCACCCGCTCGTAGTGCTCGATCGCCCCGTCGAGTACCGTCGCGATCGCGTCGCGCAGCGCCGCGACCTCCTCCTCGTCGAGGTCGTCGCCGCGCTTGAACGGCGACAGCCGAGCGGTCCACAGGATCTCGTCGACCCACGAGCGGCCGATCCCGGCGATGACGCGCTGGTCGCGCAGCATCCCGTGCAGCGGGCGCGGCGCGTCGAGCAGCGCCGCGAGCTCGTCGGGCGGCTCGGGCCACGCCTCCGGCCCGAGCTTGTCGAGCGCCTCGTCGGCCTCGAGCTCGCCGGCGCGCAGGAGCTTCACCCACGCCGCCTGCTTGGTCCCGAACTCGCGCAGGCGCAGCTCGCGCCCGCCGGCGATCCGCACGAGCAGGCGCGACGTACGATCGCGCGGGCCGGCGCGCCTGTCGAAGAGCTGCAGGCGGCCCGCGCTCATGAGGTGCACGAGCAGTACGAGGTCGCCGCTGACGTCGATGACGATGTTCTTGCCGCGCCGTCTGACGCCCGCGATCGCGCGGCCCTCGAGCGCGTGAAGCGGCGGGTCGAAGGTCTTGAGCGCGTTGATGCCGGGCGCAAGCGCGGACTCGATCTGCGCGCCGCGCAGCGCGGCGTCCAGCCGGCGGGCGGTGATCTCGACCTCGGGGAGCTCGGGCACCCGGGAAAGGCTACGCGCCCGGTATCGGGTGGTTCACGAACAGCATCGATACAGGAAGCGTGCGGTGCGCCGCGGCGGGCCGATGAGCGCCGGTGAACACCGCGAGTTCGCAGTTCGACCGCTATATCCGGCTCAAGTGCGAACGCGCGGCGCCGGCCTCGCCGCCGGGCTACCGGATCCGGTCGAGCTCGCGTGGGCGCAGCAGCACGACGAGGTCGCCGGTCCGGCCGTGCAGGCGCACGCCCGCGACGCCGCCCTTCTTCAGGTCGACCCTGCCGCCGGTGAGGTCGTGGACGATCTGCGGGAAGTCCGGGTTGTGGCCCACGAACAGCACGCGCTTGTCGTCGCCGGCGGCGAGCGCGATGTCGAGCGCGTCGTCGACGTCGAAGCCGCTGCTCAGCCGCTCGTCGGCGACGGGCTCGCAGCCGAGCGTCTCGCACGCGAGCACGGCGGTGTCGTAGGCGCGCACCCGCGGGCTCGTGACGACGAGCTGGAACTGAAGGCCGAGCGCGGCCAGCGCGCGGCCGGCCGATCGCGACTGGTCCTCCCCGCGCTTCGTGAGGCGCCGGTCGGGATCGGGGCGCGCGTCGTGCGGCTCCGCCTCGCCGTGCCGCAGGAACCAGAGCTGCAGCGCCATGATCAGCGGTTTCGCCGTCCCGTCATCGCGAGCGACGACCTCCCGGCGACGTTACGTCTACCGCCGGCACGGGGCGCACGCTCACCCAGCTCTTCGTGAGCGGCCCGATCCGCTCGGCGACCGGCGGGCCGAAGAGCGCCGTCATCTCGTCGCGGCGCAGCAGCGCGATGTCCTCCCAGTCGCCGGCGACGCCGAGCCGCCAGTACGGCCGGCGCAGGGCGGGCGGCAGCCAGTGCGCCGCGGGCAGCAGCGCGTGCGGTTCGATCGGGAAGGAGAACGCGGGAGTCTGCACGTACCAGCCGCGAGCTACGCGCCGCAGCTCGCGCGCGAACGCCGTCCTGCGCGCGGCCGGGACGTGCTCGATGACGCTGCTGCAGTAGGCCAGGTCGAACTCGCCGTCGGCGAACGGCAGGCCCTCCGCCGCGTCTGCGCGGACGAACGGGCCCGGGTACTCGGGACGCTCGGCGACGTCCACGCCGGTGATGTCGCGATCGGGCTCGTGGCGGCGCAGGCCGAGCCGGCCGCAGCCGATGTCGACGATCCTGCTCCCGGGCGCGACCTGAGTCAGGGCGAAGAGGCGCTCATGGCGGCGCCGCCGCGAGCGGCCGGCGGCGGCGGAGGC
>JBOGYT010000155.1:0-5033 GCA_050696955.1 Solirubrobacteraceae bacterium
GTGCCGGCCGGCGTCGCGGCCGCGGCGGGCGCGGCAGCGATCAGCGCTGCCGCGAGCGCGAGCAGCGCTGCGACACGGCGCCCGCCGATACGTCTCCCGCGCACCATCTCCCGCTCGCGACGTTACCAGCGCGTCAGGGCGCCGGTCGACCGCCGGGCATGTATCACGGCGCGGCGAGCGCCCTCTCACAGGTGATGCGCGGGTCCTCGACGGCGGAGGCCGCGCGACCACCGGGAGAAGGAGCCGCGATGACCAAGGAGTTCCTTGCGAGCCTGCCGATGCGCTTTGGGCCCTTGTGGCGCTTCGCGCAGAGCGTTGCGCCGCTCGAGCGCGTCGTCAACCGCTGGCTCATCAACAAGAGCATCAACGTCCTGCCGCCGCGCCCCTACCGCTTGAGCACGAAGGGCGACTTCACGTCCGCCGACACGCTGGCCGACAAGACGTTCAACTCCCGCCAGCTCCCGCCGGCGGACGCGGTCACGCCACGCACGGCGCCGCCTTCGGAGGATGTCCTGGACCTCTTCCGGCGCGACACGTTCATCCCGTGCGAGAAGTCGACGGTGCTCTTCGCGTACGTCGCGCAGTGGTTCACCGACGGCTTCCTGCGCAGCGACCGCTCGGTCGTAGGCAAGGACGAGCGCGACATCACGAGGAACGAGTCGACCCACGAAGTCGATCTGGCCCAGCTCTACGGGCTGACGCCCGAGGACACCAAGGCCCTGCGCCATCCCGACCAGCGCATGCTTCTGGCGTACCAGGAGATCGGCGGCGAGCACTACCCACCGAACCTGTTCGCCGCCGATGGGGTCACGCGCGCACAGGGCCTCGAGCGACTGCGCGTGATCGGCACGAAGCACGTCGACGTCGACAACGGCCAGCTGCTCGCGATGGGCAGCGACGTCTCGAACAGCCAGATCGGCTACGCGATGCTCAACACGCTGTTCCTGCGCGAGCACAACCGCGTCGCCCACGAGATCGCGGGAGCCCGCGGGAGCCGCGACTGGAGTCAGGACCGCATCTTCGCTGCATCCCGCAACGTCCTGACCGTGCTGCTCATCAAGGTCGTTATCGAGGAGTACATCAACCACATCCACCCCGCCCACTTCCAGTTCCGGCTCGACCCGCGCGGGTTCGACAAGCAGCCGTGGATGCGACCCAACTGGGTGGCGGTGGAGTTCAACCTGCTCTACCGCTGGCACAGCCTCATCCCGGACGAGCTGCAGGTCGGCGACGAGTTGCTGCCCCTGCCCGAGACGATGTTCCGGACGAAGCACTTCTTCGAACGCAACGGCCTGGCCGCGCTCATCGACACTGCGTCGCGCCAGCGGGCCGGGCGGCTCGGCCTGCACAACACGCCGGAGCTGCTGCTGTACAAGGCCGAGAAGCAGAGCATCGAAGCCGGCCGCACGGTTCGCCTGCGGGGCTACAACGAGTACCGCGAGGCGTGCGCGTTCGAGCCGGCGGCGTCCTTCGCGGACATCACGCCGGATCCCGACGTGTGCTCGGAGCTCGAGCGCGTCTACGGGAGCGTGAACGAGGTCGAGTTCTACACCGGCCTGTTCGCCGAGAAGACGCGCCCGAACTCGGTGCTCCCGCCGCTCATGGGCCGGCTCGTCGCGCTTCACGCGTTCTCCCAGCTCATGACGAACCCGCTGTTCGCGAAGACCGTCTACAACGCCGAGACGTTCTCGCCGCGGGGCATGGAGATCATCGACCAGACGAAGCGCCTCGCCGACGTCGTGCTGCGCAACGTGCCCGCCGGCAACGGCACCCCGCTCGTGAAGCTCACGCGCGTGGGGTGGAAGCGCGTGTAGGTCCGCGCCATGAGCGGAGAGGATGCGCACGTCGGCGAGCCGGTCGACGTCGGCGTGCTGTTCGTGCACGGGATCGGCAATCAGCGCGAGACGAGCACCCTGAAGGAGGGCGGCGGCCTGGCGGGCACGCTGCGTCCCTGGCGCGCGCCGGCCGACGTCCACGAGTCCGAGTACCCGCCGATGCCGCCGAGCCCGGCCTACGGGCGGGTCACGATCGGCGGTACGGGCGACAAGCCGCTGAACGCCCTGCTGACCGAGGGCTGGTGGGCGAACACGGTCCCGGCCCCGGGCACGTGGACGCTCCTGAAGTGGCTGTTCTCGGCCGTGCCGCTCGTCGTGCCACGCGTGCTCGATGCGGGCCTGCGGCGAAGCTCGGAGCGCATGGACGACGCGGACTGGTGGCGTCCTGTGTTCTTCGGCTCGGGCCTCGCTCGGCTCGTCCAGAACGTTGTCGTCGTGGCCGCGACGCCGACGCTCCTGGTCGTCCTCGTCGCGCTCTGGGCGCTGGCGCTGCCGCGTGCGGGCATCGACAAGCTCCTCGGCGTGAAGCCGCGGGCCGGCGACGCGCCCGTCCTGCTGCCGGTTCTGGCCGGGGCGGCGCTCGGGGGAGTGCTCTTGCTCGTCGTGCCCGGCAGCACGGTGGCGACCGTCGTGCTGGTCGTGCTGGTCGTCCTCGCCGTTGTCATCGGCTTCACGCTCCCGCGGCTGCTCAACACGATCCTCGCGAACTTCCTCGGCGACTGCTACGCACTGCTGCACCAGCCGCGGGTCGAGCGGGCGATGGTCGCGCGAGTGGAGGCCTGTCTGTCCTGGCTCGAAGGCCAGGTCGGCTATGCGCCCGTTGTCATCGTCGCTCACTCGCAGGGCGCGGAGATCGTGCGCCGGGTCATCGCGGAGCGTGCTCGGCCCGTGCGCGGTCTCGTGACGTACGGATCCGGGATCGCGAAGCTCGACGCGGTGAAGCGCTTGAGCAAGGCGCCGTGGCGAGCGATCGCGGCGCTGGTGCTGCGCATCTGCAGCGCCGCCCTGGTCGTCGCCGCGGCGCTCGTGGTGGCCCGGGGGTGGCCGGAACTCGAGGCGCTCGCGACCGGGCTGGCACTGATGCTCGCCGCTCAGGTGCCACTGGCCGCCGCGCGCAGGGTGCTGCAGAGCGTCGTCGGCGAGCGGTACCCCAAGGCCCGGCTCGGGTTCGGACCGCAGAAGGTCGGCCGCTGGGTCGATCTGTGCACCGCCAACGACCCCGTCGCCGAGGGCGTGCTCCCGATCGAGGAGCCGTGGGGCTGCTCGTCGGAGATCGTGAACTCCCGCGTCCTGCTCATCGACCACGTGACGTACTGGCGCAACGTGGAGGCATTCCGCGCACCGGTCATCCTCGAGCTCGCGGCGGTCGTGGGCCGCCGTCAGGACGAGGACGTGTGGGCGGCGGTGCGCGCTGCCGGCGCGGCCCGCGCGCGCCGCGTCGCTCACCGCGTGTACCTGCGTCTGGCATTCCTCGCGGGCGCGGTCGCCAGCCTCGTCTTCGCCCACGGCGTCGCCCGGTTCGTCCTCCTCGGCGCCGCGCTCCTGGTGGCGGCAGCCGTCGAATGGGGTCTCATCCACGCCGCCGACACGCGAGCGCGAGCGTGGTCTCCGTGTCAGAGCGCCGGCTCGGCTCCTCGCTCGGCGATCTGGCGAGCGACGATGGCGGCATCCTCGCTCACGCCGTTCAAGAGTGACGACTTGCGTTTGCGCAGGAAGTGGACGCCGACGAAATAGAGCCCCGGGGCGACGCTGCTGGCCCCCTCCTCGTGGACCGGGAAGCCGAGCTCGTCGAAACGCGCCCGGGAGGCGGACCCAGGACTCGTAGTCGGGCCGAAAGCCGCCCGCGAACACAACCGCGCCGAAGCCGCGCAGGTTCAGCTCCTCGGGCGCCTGCGCGTCGAACGGCTCCGGCTCGGCGATCTCCGGCCGCGGCAGGCCGCGCTCGGCGACGAGCTTGCGGACCCCATCCATGAGCTGCGCCCTGCGCTCGTCGCCCCAGGCGACGCTCTCGCCGAGGTCCGGCGCGAAGCGAGCGTGGTGGCCGTCGGCGCCCAAAAAGTGACCGACCAGGGTGACGCCCATCTTCCGCAGCGTGCGGTAGTGGAGGTCGTGGCCGCCGCCGGCCCCCGTCGCCTGCACGTTGGCCGCCAAGCGAGCGGCCGGGCTCGGCAGCGAGCGCAGCGGCGCGTCGAGGAAGCCCGTCTCGAGCGCCCACCAACTGAGGTCCCGATCGCCCAGCCGGCGGGGGAACCACGGAGCCCGCCCGCAGGCCAGGAACACGTCGCGGCCGGACGTGTGCAGCTCCTCGGCGATCTGGCAGCCGGACTGGCCGCTCCCGACCACCAGCACCGCGCCGGCCGGGGGATTCCCCGGGTTGCTGTAGTTCTCGACGTCGATCTGCAGCAGCTCGGTCGGCAGCGTCGCCGCTGCCGCCGCTCGGTGGGCCGCTGGAAGGCGCCGGTGCTCAGTACCACCGTGCCGGCCGCGATCTCCCCGGACGAGGTCTCCAGGCGGAAACCGCCGTCGGGCCCCGGCCGCAGCGAGGTGACCTCGATGCCTTCCCGCAGCGGCGCTTCGAACCGTGCCGCGTAGCGCTCGAGGTACAGCACGAGCTCGTCGCGGGGCATGAAGCCATCGGGGTCGCCGCCGTCGTAGGGATGGCTCGGGAGCTGGAGGAACCAGTTCGGGTGACCACGCAGAAGCTATCCCAGCGCCCGCGCCAGCTTTGCCCGACCCGGCCCCGCTCGAGCACGACGTGGGCGACGCCCGCGTGCGTGAGCTCCCGGCTGACCGCGAGCCCGGCCTGACCGGCGCCGACAACGACAACCTCGATCCGATCGGTCATCGATGGGCGATCCAGGACTCGAACCTGGGACCTCTTCCTTATCAGAGAAGCGCTCTAACCGACTGAGCTAATCGCCCCTTGTCGATGCCGTCTCCGCGGCACCGCGGCGGTCGATTCTACGCCACGGCGCGCGGGCGCAAGCGGCGAGCCAGCGCCAGCGCCTCGTCGGGATCGTCGAACCGCAGCTCGACGCGGTAGCCGTTGCCGCGAGCGCGGACGGTCACGTCGACGCCGAGCGCGGCGCCGAGCTCGTCGCTGATGCGCGTCGCCGCGGCGACCTGGTCGGGATGCGCCTCGGCGGGCGAACGGCGCGGCGCGGCTCGCTCGTTGCGGGCGCGGGCGCGGCCCTCCAG
>JBOGYT010000156.1:0-5182 GCA_050696955.1 Solirubrobacteraceae bacterium
CCGCTCGGGATCGTGGGCGCCGGCAACGCCGGCGTCGCCGCGACGCGCGCGCCGCTCGTCGCCCGCCAGGACCAGGACGATCGCTCGCATCCGCGCCGCCTCGAACGCCAGGTCGCGGCGCTCGAGCGCGCGCCGGACGCGGTCGCGATCGGGACGCTGTGCGTCGGGCTCGACGCCGCCGGCCGCCGGGTGCGCCCGCGCGACCGCTGGCGGCTCGTGGGGCGCCGCCCGCTGCCGCCGTTCCCGCACGGCTCGACGTGCATGCGGCGCGCGGCCTTCGAGCGCGTCGGCGGCTACCGCGAGGGCACCTACCGCTGGGAGGACGTCGACCTCTTCCTGCGGCTCGTCTGCGAGGGTCCGGTGCTCGTGCTGCCCGAGGCGCTCTACGGCTACCGCTACCACGCCGGCTCGACGACCGCCTCGGCCGACCACGAGCGCGACGACGGCGCCGCGCTCATGTGGCGCTGCGTCGACGCGCAGCGTCACGGCGCCGACTGGAGCGACCTGCTCGGGACGCTCGCGCCCGACGGATCGCCGCCGCGGACCGCCGCGCCCATCGGCCGTCACCGCGACGGGATGAAGCTGTGGACCGGGCTGCCACTCGGAAACGGCCCGGCGGCGCCGACGGCCCCGCTGCGGTGGCGCCAGGCGTGGCAACGCGCCAGCCCGGCGACGCTGCGCGCGGCGCTGCGAGCCGCGATCCGGCTGCGCGATCTGGCGGCCGCCCCGCTGCTGCCCCGCGACGAACCGGTGCGATGGCGTCCTCGCTAGGGCCCCAGACGATCGCGATCGCGTTCGATGCCGGCGAGGCGACGCTCGTTCGCCGGCTCATGGCCAGCGGCGACATGCCGGTGCTCGCGGGCCTCGCCGCCCGCGGCGGATCGGCGCACGTGACGTCGAGCGCGCACATCGGCAGCGGGTCGGTGTGGCCGACGTTCGCGAGCGGCACGGATCTGGGTGAGCACGGCATCCACTACATCTGGCGCTGGGAACCGGCGCAGATGCGACTCGCGCGCGAGCACGGCGACAGCATCGTGCCGTGGTGGCGCCCGCTCGCGCAGGACGGGCGCCGCGTGCTCACGCTCGATGTGCCCTACCTCCCGTTCGCCGACGCCGACGGCTGCGTCGAGGTGTTCGAGTGGGGCTCGCACGACCGCCGGCTCGGCTCGGTCCAGACGCGGCCCGTCGCGCTCGCCGGCGAGCTCGCGCGCGACCCCGGCCCGCATCCCTTCCAGTACGAGGCGCCACCGCCGCACGACCACCCGACGCAGCGTCAGCTGGCGGCGGTGTCGGCGCGGGCGAGCGCCGGCGCGCGGCTGCGCGGCGAGCTTGCCGCGCGGATGATCGGCGAGCAGCAGCCGGACCTGGCCTTCGTCGTCTTCTCCGAGATACACCACACCTCTCATCTGCTGTGGCAGACGGTCGCGCCCGACGACCCGCTGTTCGAACGCCGCGGGGGCAACGGCCTGGACGAGCGCGCGCTCGTGGACGTGTTCGGCGCCGCCGACGAGGCGGTCGGGCGCATCGTCGAGGCGGCCTGCCCGGATGCGCGCGTCGCGGTCTTCTCGCTGCACGGGATGCGCGCGGCCGGCGGCATCCCGACGCTGCTGCATCCGCTGCTCGTGCGGCTCGGCTACGCCACGGCGCCGCGCCCCGGCCGGATGTCGCCGCGCGACGCGGCGCGGACGGCGTTCGCCGCGGCGAAGGCGCACGCGCCGGAGTGGGCGCGGTCGGCGTGGCGGCGCAGCGCGTCGCTGACGCTGCTCAACGCGGTGGCCGGCCCGACGGCGATGAAGGCCTACGACTGGGACCGCACGCGCGCCTTCACGCTGCCGCACGACCAGCACGGCTGGGTGCGGATCAACCTCGCCGGCCGCGAGGCGCGTGGAACCGTGCCGGGCGCGCATTACGCCGGGACGTGCGACGAGCTGTCGGCGGCGCTGCAAGCGGCGCGGACGCAGGACGGCCGGCGGATCGTGAGGCGCGTGATCGGCGTGGCCGAGGAGACCGGCGGCCCGCCGCCGGCGCACCTCCCGGACCTCGTCGTCCATTGGGACGACGCCGCCTACGACGAGCCGGTCCACGTCGCCGGTACCGACATCGTCGCGCGCCCCGACGCCCTCCGGCTGACCGGCAAGCACACGTTCGAGGGCTTTCTCGTGAGCGGCGGCATGGCGCCGCCGGGCGAGACGGTCGCAAGCCACGAGCTGCATCGCCTCATCGCGGGACGATGAGCGATCGGGCGGTGGCGCTGCTCGGCGAGGGCGCGCGCGATCTGCGCTGCCCGCAGTGCGCCGCCCCGGTCGAGCTCGAGCCCGACTCCGCGCTCGTCTGCGGCGGCTGCGCGGCGCGTTACCCGATCGTCGACGGCACCCCGCGGATGCTCTGCGCCGGCGCGCGCGAGCGCGCCGACGCGACGGTCGCCCGGCGCACCGCCGAGAGCTTCGCCTACGAGTGGCAGCGGTTCGGCGAGCTGCGCGACGAATGGGCGAAGAACTTCGCCGACTACCTGCGCCCGCACACGCCCGAGAGCCTCGCCGGCAAGACGGTCCTCGACGTCGGCACGGGCTCCGGGCGCCACAGCCTCCACGCGGCGCGCGCGGGCGCCCGGGTGACGGCCGTCGATGTCGGCGCGTCGATCGACGTCGCGCGCCGCAACCTGCCGCCGGCGGTGCTGACGGTGCAGGCCGACGCGAAGCGCCTGCCGTTCGAGCCGGGCACGTTCGACCTCGTCCTGGCGATCGGCGTCCTTCACCACCTGCCCGACCCCGAGCGCGCCCTGCGCTCGATCGCGCGCTACGCCAAGCCCGGCGGGCACGTCCACGTCTATCTCTACTGGCTGCCCGAGCCGCGCTGGCAGCGGCGCGTCCTGCGGCTCGTGAGCGCGCTGCGGCGCGTGACGGTGCGCCTCCCGCACCGCGTCCTGCACGCGCTCTGCTACCCGCTCGCGGCGGCCCTGCAGCTGAGCGTCGTCGGCCCGTACCGGGCCCTGCGCGCACGGCCCCGCGGCAGGCGGCTGGCAACGGCGCTGCCGCTGAAGACCTACGCCGACTATCCGTTCGGCGTCCTCGTCAACGACCAGTTCGACCGCTTCAGCGCGCCGCTCGAGCGGCGCTTCACCGCCGGCGAGGTCCGCGCGGCGATGGAGGATGCGGGCCTCGAGGACGTCGTCGTCCTGCCCAACCACGGGTGGGTCGCGGACGGGCGACGCGGCACCGGGCCGCACGCTTCCTGACACCATCGCGCCATGCAGACCGAGCCCCGAGACGAGGCGCCGGCGCTCCCTCCGCCGTCGCAGCGCGTCGTCGCGATCTTCGAGCACATCGCGCGCAGCGGCGGATCGCCGCTGCGGCCCGGTGCGGACGTGCTCGACTTCGGCGCGGGGGCAGGACGCCACGTCGCCGAGTTCCGCGCCGCCGGCTACGAGGCGGTCGGCGCCGACCAGCAGTTCAGCTCGCACGAGGCCGGCTCGGCGCCGTCGCGGTACCTGCATCGGGTCGAGCCCCCCGACTACGTCCTGCCGTTCGACGACGGGTCGTTCGATCTCGTCTTCTCGACGTCCGTCATGGAGCACGTCGTCGAGCCCGGCCGCGCCCTGGCGCAGATCGCGCGCGTCCTGCGACCGGACGGGCTCTCGATCCACTGCTTCCCGAGCCGCTGGCGGCCGGTCGAGCCGCACATGCACACGCCCTTCGGGGGCCGCTTCAACACCTACGCGCTGTGCGCGCTGTGGGCGCGGCTGGGGATCCGCAACGGCCACCAGCGGGGGCTGCCGGCGCGCGAGGTCGCGCTGCGCAACGCGCAGTACGCGCAGACCGCGATCAGCTACCCGACGGCGCGCGAGTGGCGGCGGCGCAGCGAGCCGCTCTTCGCTGACGTGCGCTGGTCGGAGACGGCCTACGTCGAGGCGACGCGCGCCGTCAGCGGGCTGTCCCGGCTCATCGCTCCGGCGCTCCCGGTGCCCGGTGTGCAGTGGCTGTACCGCGGGCTGCACACGCGCGTGCTCGTGCTCGGGCGGCCGCGCTGATGTGCGGCATCGCCGGCATCCTCGCCGGATCCGGCGACCGCGACGCGCTGCGCAGCCGCGCCGCCGCGATGGCGGCGTGCCTGGAGCACCGCGGCCCGAACGACGCGGGCGTCGACGCGGGGGACGGCTGGGCGCTGGCGATGCGGCGCCTCGCGGTGCAGGACACGACCGCGGCCGGCCACCAGCCGATGCGCCTGGGCGACCTGTCGCTCGTCTTCAACGGCGAGGTCTACAACTTCGGCGAGCTGCGCGAGGAGCTCACCGGCCACGGCTACCACTTCCGCTCGCGCTCGGACACCGAGGTCGTCCTCGCCGCGCTCGAGCACTGGGGCACGGCGGCGCTGTCGCGCTTCAACGGGATGTTCGCCCTGGCGCTCGTCGACCGCCGCCGGCGCACCGCGCTGCTCGCCCGCGATCGCTTCGGCAAGAAGCCGCTGTTCGTCGCGCGGCTGCGCGACGGCGTCCTGTTTGCCAGCGAGCTGAAGTCGCTGCTGCGCGTCGCCCGCCACGAGCTGACGCTGTGCTCGGAGGCCCTCGCGGAGTACTTCCGCTTCGGCTACGTCCCCGCGCCGCGCAGCATCTTCCGCGAGGTGACGAAGCTCGCACCCGCGAGCTTCGTCGAGGTCGATCTCGACAGCGGCGCCGTGACCGAGCCGGCGTCCTTCTGGTCGCTCCCCGAAGCCGGCGCCGGGCCCCCCGGATCGTCCGAGGAGGTCCTCGCCACCGTGCGCGCCGCGGTCCGCCGGCGGCTCGTGGCCGACGTGCCGGTCGGCGCCTTTCTCTCCGGCGGCACCGACTCGAGCCTCGTCGTCGCGGGCATGACCGCGGCGGCCGCCGACGTGCGGACGTTCTCGATCGGCTTCGCCGACCCGCGCTTCGACGAGTCGCGCTACGCGAAGGCGGTCGCCGCGCACCTCGGCACGCACCACACCCACCAGCAGCTCGAATGGCGCGACGCGATGGCGCTCGTCCCGGCCCTCGCGGCGAGCTACGACGAGCCGTTCGCCGACTCGTCCGCCCTGCCGACGCTCGCGGTGTCCCGCCTCGCCCGCCAGCACGTGACGGTGGCGCTGTCGGGCGACGGCGGCGACGAGCTGTTCGGCGGCTACAACCGCTATTTCGGCGCCGCCCGCTTGTGGTCGCATCTCCGCAAGC
>JBOGYT010000157.1:0-8281 GCA_050696955.1 Solirubrobacteraceae bacterium
GCCGTCAGCGCTGCGGGCAGCGTCGCCGACGTGTTTACCACGAGCAAGTCGCCCGGTGCGATCACCGCCGGGAGGTCGCGCACGCGGCGGTGCGAGATCTCCCCGTACGCGCGGCTCGCTACGAGCATCCGCACCTCGTCGCGGGCGAGCCCGCGCGCCTCGGGTGGCTCGTACGCCTCGAGCCGTCGGGGCAACTCGAAAGCAGCGGCCGTCATGTCGTGGTCCGGACGAGGTCGCGCGCGAGGTAGCGCCCGCTGGGCAGATCGCCTTCGATCAGCTCGAGCAGCCCTGGAACGCTCTCCTCGGGCGGAGGCCGGTCGGAGACGTCCTCACCCGGGAAGGCGTCCTGCTGCATCTGCGTGTTCATGTCGCCGGGATCGACGGCGTAGACGCGCAGGTCCGGCCGCTCGGCGGCGAGCACGGCGCTGAGCTGCTCGAGCGCCGCCTTCGAGGCGCCGTAGCCGCCCCAGCCCTCGTAGGACTCGACGGCCGCATCGGAGGTGATGTTCACGATCCGCCCGCCAGCGGGCATCCGCGGCAGCACGAGCTGAGCGAGCGCGAGCGGCGCGATCGCGTTGACGCGGAACACGCGCTCGAGCTCATCGAGCGGGTAGTCGCCGAGTGGCGGCAGCGGCGCCGCGCCGAGCGTGCTGGCGTTGTTGACGAGCAGGTCGATTCGCTCGCCCGCGGCCTCGACGAGCACACCGCGATGCCACGCGTCGGCGACGTCGCCGGGAACCGCGACGACGTCGGTCAGCTCGGCGAGCTCGGCGCGGGCCCGGTCGAGCTCGCCGAACCGGCGCGCGTCGATGACGAGCCGGAAGCCGCGCTGCGCGAGCGCGCGGGCGAGCGCGAGGCCGAGGCCGCGCGAGGCGCCCGTGACGAGCGCCGTGCGTGTTGACGGCAGGTGTGATGTCTGCATGGCGCCGACGCTACGGCCGGCGCCGCCGGGTCACCATCGGCAATTGGTCCTAGGACCGCTTGACTTCGAGTGCGCTTGAGGATCGATGATCGCGATCATGCCTCAGCTCATGGACATGCAGACCGTCATCGGGGGAGTCCGGGCGTCGGCGCCCGAACCGCTGCCGTTCGCGCCCACGCTCGACATCCGCGCCTTCCTGCTCGAGCGCGACGCGGGCAACATCGTCATCTACACCACGCGCGGGCTCGAGCTCGATGCCGCGCAGGTCGACCGCCAGTACCTCAACCACCGACACGAGGCGTCGTTCGCGGCGGCGTCGCTCGACGCGCCGCTCTTCGTCCACGAGGCCGAGCGCGACAGCGTCTCGCGGCGCACCCGCGTGCGCGGGACGTTCTCCCGCCGGCATGTCTTCGGGGACGACCTCGAGGTCATCCCGACGCCCGGGCACACGCCCGGGGCGACCGCGTTTCTGTGGGACAGCGGCGAGCACCGCGCGCTGTTCACCGGCGACACGATCTACCTCGACCAGGGCGAGTGGGTCGCGGCGGTGCTCGAGGGGTCGAGCGATCGCGCCGCGTACATCGCGAGCCTCGAGCTCATCCGCGAGCTCGACTTCGACGTGCTCGTCCCGTGGGCCGCCGGCCACCACGATCCGTTCTACGCTGTGACGAGCCGCGCGAGCGCGCAGCGGCGCATCGATGCGATCATCGCCCGGCTGCGCCGCGGCGAGAACCGTTGAGCCGCGGCCGATCAGCAGCAGGCGCCGCTGCGCGCGGCCTGCAGGACCGCGTCGAGCAGCCCGGGGAAGCGGGCGTCGAGGTCCTTGCGGCGCAGCGTGCTGCGCCGCGCCGTCCCGTCCTTGCGCTGGTGGATGACGCCGGCCTCGCGCAGCACCTTGAAGTGGTGCGTGCAGGTCGACTTCGTCACCGGCAGCTCGAAGCTGCCGCAGGTGGGCGCGGCGTCGAAGCCGGCGTCGAGGCCGGCGACGATCATGAGGCGGACGGGATCGCTGAGCGCGTGCAGCACCGCGGCCAGCTCGATCTCGTCGCGCTGGGGATGCTGGATCTGCTCCTGGGCGGCTGCTGGCACGGGTCCTCCGACGACTTGTACGACGATCATCGTACCTCTGCTACGGTACGACAACCATCGTACAACGCACGGCCGACACAGGGGCGCTGACATGACCGACACGACCGCAGGACACAACCGCTGGCTCGCCCTCGTCGTGCTCTGCGTCGGGATGCTCATGATCATCCTTGACTCGACGATCGTGAACGTCGCGCTGCCGTCGATCCAGGACGATCTCGGCTTCTCGCAGTCCGGCCTCGCGTGGGTCGTCAACGCGTATCTCATCGCCTTCGGCGGCCTACTCCTGCTCGCCGGCCGGATCGGCGACCTGACCGGCAGCCGGCGCGTCTTCCTCGTCGGTCTGGCGGTCTTCACCGCCGCGTCGCTCGTCTGCGGCCTGGCGCAGAGCCAGGAGGTCCTCATCGGCGCGCGCTTCATCCAGGGCGTCGGCGGCGCGCTGACCTCCGCCGTCATCCTCGGCATGATCGTGACGATGTTCCCGGAGCCACGCGAGCAGGCCAAGGCGATCGGGATCTACGCCTTCGTCGCCTCTGCGGGCGCGTCGATCGGGCTGCTCGCCGGCGGCGTGCTGACCCAGTGGATCAACTGGCACTGGATCTTCTTCGTCAACCTGCCGATCGGCATCGGCACCGCGGTGTTCGCGCTGCGGCTCGTCGACGGCGGCAAGGGGATCGGGCTCGCGCAGGGCAAGGACGTGCTCGGGGCCATCCTCGTCACCGCCGCACTCATGCTCGGCGTCTACACGATCCTCGAGGCTGGCGACCAGGGCTGGGCATCCGCCCACACGCTCGGCTTCGGCGCCGGCTCGCTGGCGCTGCTCGCGGCCTTCACCCGGCGCGAGGCGACGACCCCGCACCCGCTCATGCCGCTGCGGATCTTCCGCTCGCGCAACGTGTCGGGCGCGAACGTCGTGCAGATGTTCATGGTCGCCGGGCTCTTCGGGATGTTCTTCCTCGGCGTCCTGTACCTGCAGCGGCTGCTCGGCTACGACGCGATCGAGACCGGCCTCGCGTTCCTGCCCGTGGCGGTGATCATCGGGGCGCTGTCGCTCGGCGTCTCGGCGAAGCTCAACCTGCGCTTCGGCGCGAAGGCGACGCTCGTGCCGGGCCTCGTGCTCGTCGCGGCGGGCCTCGCGCTCTTCACCCAGGCGCCGCTGAACGCCGACTACGTCACCGAGGTCCTCCCGGTCATGCTCCTGATCGGCACCGGCGCGGGGCTCGTCTTCCCGTCGGTGACGACGCTCGCGATGTCCGGCGCGACGCCGAGCGACGCGGGCCTCGCCGGCGGGCTGCTCAACACGTCGCTGCAGGTCGGCGGCGCGCTCGGCCTGTCGGTGCTCGCGGCGCTCTCGACCACGCGGACCGACAGCCTGCGGGCCGAGGGCGAATCGGCGGCGGACGCGCTCCTGGGCGGCTACCACTTCGCCTTCACGATCTCGGCGGCGCTCGTCGTCGGGGCGATCGTGGTGGCGCTGGCGGTGCTGCGCTCCGAGCGCGCGGCAGCCGCGGCCGCGGCCGAGGAGGCCCGCCGTGGGAGCTTGCAGCCGGTGACCGACGCGGCCTGAGGAGCGACTGCTTCTCGCGGGCCCTCCCCGGGCCGCCGATGATGCGGGCGTTGCGGGCGAGTTCGCGGCTCGTGCGACGGGCGCATCCCCGGAGATCGGCGCGCTCGCGCCAGCCGCGTCGAACCGGTGCGTCAAGCTCCACGCGTGACCTCGCAGCCACACCGCCATCCCGTCTTCGCGCGCGTGTACGCCCGGATCACCCCTGGCATGGAGCGCGAGCTCGCGCCGCTGCGCCGCGAACTGCTGGCCGGGCTGACCGGTCGGGTGCTCGAGATCGGCGCCGGCAACGGGATGAACTTCGGCCACTATCCGGGCACGGTCGACGAGGTCGTGGCGCTCGAACCGGAGCCGTACCTGCGCGCGAGGGCGCAGGCAGCGGCGCAGCGCGCGGCAGTGCCCGTCGTCGTCCTCGACGGCGTCGCGGAGCGCCTGCCGCCCGACCTCGGCGGCTTCGACGCGGCCGTGGCGTGCCTCGTGCTCTGCAGCGTGCGCGACCAGAACGTCGCGCTCGCCGAGCTACGCCGCGTGCTCGATCCGTCGGGCGAGCTGCGCTTCCTCGAGCACGTGCTCGCCCGCAACCCGCGCAAGGCGCAGCTCCAGCGGGCGCTTGACCGTTCGCGCCTGTGGCCGCTCGTCGCCGGCGGCTGTCACTGCTCGCGCGACACCGCCGGCGCGATTGGGTCCACCGGTTTTGCCATCGAGCGAGTACGCGAACTCGAGCTTGGCCCGGCGTGGCTTCACACGAACCCCCACGTCCTCGGGGTGGCCACTCCACGGCACGATTGACCTCGGTGCATCCGGGTACGCCAACAGATAACTCTCTCTATGAGGAGGAGAACCTCACGTGGCAACCCAAGTAAAAGAGTCGTTCAGCGTCTCCAATCCCGATGCAGCCTGGGCGACGATCTCCGACATCAACAAACTTGTGCCCTGTGTCCCGGGCGCGACCGTCATCTCGGCCGATAGCCCCACGAAGGCCAAGGCCCAGATCGACGTCAACATGGGCTCGATGAGCATGAAGTTCAGCGGCCCGGTCGAGATCGTCGAGCAGGACGCCGGCTCCAAGAGGGCGGTCATCAAGGCCAGCGCGAAGGAAGAGGCCGGCCAGAGCAACGCCGACGGCACGGTGACGATCCAGATCAGCGGCGACGGCGGAACCGTCGAGGGCACCGCCAACGTGAGCGGCAAGGCCGCATCGATGGGCGAGGGCACGGTCCAAGCCGTCCTCAAGCAGCTCGTCCAGCAGTTCGGCGGCAACCTCTCGAAGGCGTAGAACGCCCCGACGGGCGTCGTCAGGCGCCAGCCGGACGGTCGCCGATCCAGTAGCGCGGACCGGGCCCCAGACGGGCGGCCCGGTCATGCGGATTGGCCAGCTTGCAGCGCGCAAGCGACAGGCAGCCGCAGCCGATGCACTCGGTGAGGCCTGCCTTGAGCCGCTCGAGCTCGGCGATGCGATCGTCGATCCGGGCGGTCCACCCGCGCGACAGGCGCGACCAGTCGCGCTTGTTCGGCGCGCGGTCGGGCGGGAGCTTTCGAAGCTCCGTCCCGATCTCGTCGAGCGTCAGCCCGACGCGCTGGGCGAAGACGATGAAGGCGATACGGCGCAATGCGGGGCGCGCGTAGCGGCGGTGGCCCGAGCCGGCCCGCTCGGATTCGATGATCCCGCGCTGCTCGTAGAAGCGCAGCGCCGAGGCGGCGACGCCGCTGCGGCGCGACACCTCGCCGATCGTGAGCAGGTTGTCCATCGGTAGCACTCCTCGCCGCGACTTCAAGACATCAAGTTCGCTTGAGCTTACTGGTCGTCGACGAGCCCCTCGCGCACCGCGTACAGCGCCGCCTGCGTGCGGTCAGAGAGACCGAGCTTGCCGAGGATGTTCCCGACGTGGGTCTTGACGGTCTTCTCGGCCACGCCGAGCTCGAACGCGATCGCCTTGTTCGCGCGGCCGCGGGCGAGGAGCGCGAGGACCTCGCGCTCGCGCGCGGTGAGCTCTTCGTGGCGGTCGCTGCGGGCGCCGTCGCCCCCGCCCTCCGACAGCTCGCGCAGGACACGCGCGGCGACCGCCGGGTGCAGCTGCGAGTCGCCGCCGTCCACCGTCCGGATCGCGCGGACGAGCTCGGCCGGTGCGACGTCCTTGAGCAGGTAGCCCGCGGCCCCGGCGCGGACCGCCGGCAGCACCTTGTCCTCGTCGAGGAAGCTCGTGAGGACGAGCACGCGCGCCGCCGGGACGCGCTCGCGCAGGCGCTCGATCGCCGCGATGCCGCCGAGCTTCGGCATGACGAGGTCCATGAGCACGACGTCCGGCTCGAGCTCGGCGGCCGCGACGAGCGCCTGCTCGCCGTCGGCCGCCTCGCCGACGACCTCGATGTCCTCCTGGAGCTCGAGGAACGTGCGCAGGCCCTGGCGCACCACGGCGTGATCGTCGGCGATGAGGACGCGGATCACGCGGGGACCCGCAGGCGGATCGTCGTGCCCGCGTCCGGCCCGGACTCGATCGCGAGCGCGCCGCCGGCCGCTCGTGCCCGCTCGGCCATCGTCGTCAGCCCGAGCCGCCGCGAGCGCACGGCGGGCGCGTCGGCGTCGAAGCCCGAGCCGTCGTCGGAGACCGTCAGCGTGAGCCCGTCGGGCTCCGAGCGCAGCGCGACCGCGATGTGCCCGGCGTCCGAGTGGCGCAGCGCGTTGTGGAGCGCCTCCTGGGCGATCCGGAACGCCTCGCCCGCGACGCGGTCGGCGATCGGAACGTCGCCGGTGACGTCGAGCGCGATCTCGCGCCGGTGCGCCCGGCGCAGCACGTCGACGTGCTTGCCGAGCGCCACCGCCAGGCCCTCGGCCTCGAGCGCCGGGGGTCGCAGGTGCACGATCACCGAGCGCAGCTCCTCCATCGCCTCGCGCGCCAGCTCGCGCACGCGCTCGAGCTGCTCGCCCGCGGCGGGGACGTCGCGACCGAGCAGCGCCGCGCTCGACTCCGCCGCGAGCACGACGCCGAAGAGCTTCTGCGTGACCGCGTCGTGCAGCTCGCGCGCCAGCCGGTTGCGCTCCTCGACGATGTTCAGCTCGCGGCTGCGCTCGTGCAGCCGCGCGTTCTCGATCGCCAGGCCGGCGTGGGCAGCGAAGGTCTCGATGAGCGCCTGGTCGCCGTCGGAGAACTCGCCCGCCGCCTCCTTGTCGGTGAGATAGAACGCGCCGACGATCTCGCCGCGCGAGACGATCGGCACGCCGAGGAACGAGCTCATCGACGGATGTGCCGACGGCCACCAGCCGCGAAAGCGCCGATCGCGGCGGATGTCCGACGTGCGGTACGGCCGGTCGGATTCGAGCATCGCCCCGAGCAGCCCGTGCTGGCGCGGCAGCTCGCCGAGCGAGGCGATCAGCTCGTCGCTCATGCCCGAGGGGATGAACCGGGCAAAGCCGCCGTCGCCGTCGGGCACGCCGATCGCGGCGAAGCGCGCGCCGGACAGCTCGCGCGCCGCGTCGACGAGCTTCTGCAGCACCGGCTCGACCGCGTGCTCGGCGGCGATCGCCAGGACGGCGTCGCTGAGCGCAGCGGTGGCCCGGGTCGCGGCCATGGGCTGATGCTAGAGCGCTACGGTGGTCCTCCATGGCCGCCGAGACCGTCGTCTGCCTCGTCACGACGCCGCCCGACCGGGCGCGGCCGATCGCGGAGGCGATCGTCGAGCGCGAGCTCGTCGCGTGCGTGAACATCGTGCCGCTCGTGCACTCGGTGTACCGCTGGGAGGGCGCGGTCGAGCACGACGACGAGTCGCTGCTCGTCATCAAGACGACGCGCGTCGCCGTCGGCCCGCTGACCGACGTGGTCCGCGAGCTTCACCCCTACGAGAACTTCGAGCTCGTCGCGCTCGAGATCGTGGCGGGCGCACCCGCGTACCTCGACTGGATCGCGGGCGCCGTCGCGCTGCGCAGCTGAGTATTCTCCGCGACCCATGACCGCCGCCGTCATCGCCCTGAGCCAGGCCTGGACCGACAGCATCGGCCTGCTGTTCTCCTTCGGCATCCTCATGGGCGGCCTCGCCGTGGGGCTCGTCGTCGTCGCGATGGTGTCGGCCCGCGGGGAGAAGGCCGAGGACGAGAAGCTCGCCGGCCGCTGGGGCCGCAGGGCGCAGCGCTCGGAGGACTAGGCGGTTTCGACCGCCCCGTCGGACTCGCGCTGGCGCCCCGGGCCGGGGCGCCTCGCGCGCCTGCTGCTCGGGCTCGCGATCTTCGGCGCGGGCGAGGCGCTGCTCGTCGCATCCGCGCTTGGCAACTCGCCGTGGACGGTGCTCGCGGAGGGCCTCGGCGATCAGGCCGCGATCGGCGTCGGTGCCGCCACCGTCGTGCTGAGCGTGCTCATCCTGCTCGCCTGGTTTGCACTGCGCCAGGCGCCGGGCCTGGGCACGGTGCTCAACGCGCTGCTCGTCGGGGTGGCGCTCGGGGCCGTGCTCGAAGCCGTCTCGACGCCCGACGCGCTCGTCTGGCGCTATGCGTTCGTGGCCGGCGGGATCTTGCTCGTCGGCCTGGGCAGCGGGCTGTACCTCGGCTCCCGGCTCGGCGCCGGGCCGCGCGACGGCCTCATGCTCGGCCTGCACCGGCGCACCGGCGTCTCGGTGCGCCTCACGCGGACCGTGCTCGAGATCACGGTCGTCGCCGCCGGCGCGCTGCTCGGCGGCACCGCGGGGATCGGCACGCTCGCGTTCGCGCTGCTCGTCGGGCC
>JBOGYT010000158.1:0-4935 GCA_050696955.1 Solirubrobacteraceae bacterium
GTGCGGATGTTCGGCGTCGCGCGCCCCGCGCACGTGCGCGCGCACTTCCTCCGCGGCCGCTACCGGCGGCTGCCCGAGTCGCTCGCAGAGCTCGTCGCTGGCGGCCGCCTGGAGCGCGTCCGGGTCAGCGGCCTCGGCGATGACTGGTTCGCCGCGCCCGAGGACCTGGGCGCCCTCGGCGACCTCGCGCCCGGCGCGCGCACGGTCGCGCTCTCGCCGTTTGACAACCTGCTCTGCGACCGCGCCCGGACGGGCGAGCTGTTCGGCTTCGATCACCGGCTCGAGATCTACGTCCCGCGCTCCAAGCGCCGATGGGGCTACTACGTCCTGCCGATCCTGCACCGCGAGCGGATCGTCGCCCGCGCCGATCTGGCGGTGGATCGTGCGGACGGCCTGCTGCGCGTGCGGGCGTTTCATCGCGAGCCGGACGTCAAGCGCACAGCGGCGCTGGACCGGGCGATCTCCGGGGCGCTCGAGCGCCTGGCGGCGTGGCGCGGCGTGGCCTTGGCGCGAGGCGGATTCGACCTAACGAAACCCGCATGAGCGCTTTCGCGATACCGAGCAAGGTCCCGGTCCCGGCCGGCGCGTCATCGACCGGCGACGGTCTCACCATCCGCAGCGGTCCCGTCGTCGTTCGCGGACGCGATCCCACCGGCGAAGTCCACGAGGAAGGCGTTCGCGTCCAGCGACCACAGCGCGCGGCGGTCTGGTAGCGGCGATCCCATTCCTCCGGTGTCGACTCGCGCGCCTGCACATAGCGCATTGTGCTGCGTCACGACGCTCACCCGTCAGCGTCGGCGGCGCCCGAGCGCCACGACCAGATGGCCTCCGGCTCCTGCCGGCGTGCGCAGCACGATGAGAAGCCGGCGCGGGCGGTCCAGAAAGGTGACACCGAGGAAGGCGCCGCGCCGAGCGCGGGCGCCGCGGCGCATCGTCAGCCGACTGCGCGCGAGCAGCCGCTCGACCCGCACCTGTCCGCTCAGCTCGTCGCGCGCCAACCCTCGAACAAAGACGAGGCCGTCAGCGAGCCCGCCACCGCAGGGCGGAGGAGACGTGGCTCGTGCGTAGGCGTCGAAGCGGGCGGCGAACTGCGGTCCGAGCGCGCCGGTCAGCGCTGGCCATGACCCAGCGACCGCCCGCGCTCGCTTTGATCGCAGCGCCCGCGATGCGGCATCGGCCTTGTCGGCGGCGAAGCCATCCGGAAACCCGTAGCCGCGTTGCAGCGCGCGGAGCAGTTGCGCCTGGTCTGTCCCATACGCGGAGCGTTCACCCGACGGCGACACGGCGGGCGGCACCGCGCTCGGCGGCGCGCGTGATCGCACGCAGCTCGGCGGTCAGCTCGGACTCGGGCGGGAAGTTGCCGTCTCGCTCGAGCAGCACGCCCGGCGCGTCCGTCCGCGCGAACAGCTCCTCGACGAGATCGAGCACGCCGGGCACCACCGGGTCGGCGTGGGTGTCGTGATAGAGCGCGTCACGGTGCATGCCACCCCCGACGTGCACGTAGGCGATGCGGTCCAGCGGGAAGCGCGCGAGCATGGTGACGGCGTCGTAGCCGTGGTTGTGGGCGTTCGCGTAGAGGTTCGAGACGTCGAGCAACAGCAGCGCTCCCGTGCGCTCGAGCAGCGCGCTGACGAAGGCGGCCTCGTCCATCTCGGCGCCCGGCCATTCGACGAGCGCCGCGACGTGCTCGAGCGCGAGTGGGACGGGGAGGCGCTCCTGCGCGAGCGCGACGTTCGCCGACAGGATGTCCAGCGCCTCGGTCGTTCGCGGGACGGGCAGCAGATGCCCCGACTCGATCCCGTCGGCGCGCACGAACGCGATGTGCTCGCTGACGAGCGGTGCGTCGACGCGTTCGGCGACCGTCGCGAGATGGTCGAGGCGGTGCCGGGCGGGATGCTCCGCGCCGCCCAGCGAGAGACCGACGCCGTGTGGGATGACCGCGAGCCCGCGCTCGCGTGCATCGATGAGGCCGGGCGGCAGTCGTCGCGGATCCACGCTCTCGGCGATCACTTCGACGAAGCCGAGCTCGGCGCGACCGATCGTCCGCTCGAGCTCCGGCCGCCAGCCGAGCCCGCGTCCGAGGTAGGGCCTCGTGCGCGGAGCGCTCATCAGCCGCACCCCCCGCATCCGCCGCATCCGCCGCACGCGTAGTGTCCGCCCGACCACCACAATCCGGGCTGCGCGGTAGCTCCCCAGGCGGCGGCAAAGTCAGCGTCGGCGGCCCACGCCGCTGTGCAGCCGAACAGCGCTACCGCGAGCGGAAGCTCGGCGCCGTGGGGGTGGGCGCGCAGATCGGAACGCGTTTCGCGCACTTGCTCGAGCAGCGCTCTACCGCGCCCCGTCGCTGTGGGTCGCGCGCGCGCCAGCGAGACGGTCAGGCTCGCGACGGCCGCCGTCATTGCCGCCGCCAGGGCAACGGCATCCGGCTCGCCGTCCCGGCCGACGATGACGACGACGGCGAGGCCCACCATGACAAGCGCTGCGCCGGGGAGCCGCCAGCGTCGCAGCCGTGACACGACGCGGCCGTCCTGCAGAAGCCCGGCCTGCGTCAGCCGCGCGGTGAGCCGCCGCATCGGCTCGCAGTCGGGTAGCTCGCGAAGCAGTTCCTGCGCCGAGATACCGCGCGCTCGCCGGACCGCGTCGAACAGCTCCCGTTCAAGCTCCGCCGCGTCAGCGCCGAGGTCGCCGCTGGCGAGGAACGTGCGTGGCCCGCGCCCCGGCTGAGCGACGAGCTTGGAGCGCACGGTCACAGCGGCGCTCGTGATCGCGAGCTGCGGCCCTCCAGCGAGCATCGCCAGCTCGTGTGTGTCGAGTTGCACCGCCTCGATCGCGGCGGCGCGCGGGTCCAGCGCCCTTCGCCAGTAGTGCCAGACCGCCAGCGCGAACAGCGCGCAGAGACCGGAATACGAGGCGAGCACCGTCCACCGGCTGATCATCGTTCGGTCCTCCATTCCGGTTGCATGTCAGAGCCCCAGCTCGCCGACGTGACGCTCGCTCGCACCGAGATGGTGTGCGACCTCGTGGCGGACGGTGATGGCCACCTGGCGGCGCAGCTCCGCCGGGTCATCGCCGAAGTCGCGCACGAGCGTGTCGCGGTAGACGAAGATCGTGTGGCGGCAGCCGCCGTACGCGACGGTGCCGCCGTGGTAGTAGCCGTAGGCGCGTCGCTTGACGCCGTCGTCGGACACGATGACGGCGACGTTGTCGGCGAGGGCCACCTGCAGGTAGTCCGGCAGCTCATCGAGCGCGTCGCGCACGAGCTGCTCGAACAGGTCCTCGTCTGGCTCGCTCGCGGGCCCGGACGCGGCGTGTCGCTCGACATCCTCGACGAGTCGCTCGAACTCCTCAAACGACAGCCCCGAGACCTCCCCCTTGCCGGAGTCGTCGTGCGCGTCCGACTCGAGATCGGCGATCAGCCCCATGGCCACCCAGGCGGCGACGGCGGGGACGCCCAGCAAGAGGAAGATCCCGCTATTGCCAAACCACACCGCCATCGCCGCGGTGCTCCCGAGCACGCTTCCGGCGACGGCCAGGCTGATCACCAGCGTGTCGCGGACCTCGACCGCTGCCAGCCGTACGCGCGCCGACCGCATCATGCGAGCACCCGGCCGCCGTCGCTGTGCGGGCGGCCTGCGCGAACCCAACTCGACCTGCGCATCGCCTGTCTGTGGACCCTTCGCCGTCACGCTCATGATTTGCTCCTCCAGGCGCGTTGTTCTGCCCTAGGAAGTCTCATTCCGTAATGCGGGACAACTCCGTTCTGCTGTACGAAATCACATCCCGCATAACGGGAGGATAAAGATGGGATACTGTTCTGTCATGCAGAACACGCAGCCCACGTACCCCATCAGCTCCGTCGACAACGCCCTTCGGCTGCTGCTGATGTTCCGCAACCAGCCGCTCATCCGGGTCACGGACGCCGGCGACGCGCTGGGTGTCGGGCGCTCGACCGCCCACCGGCTGCTCGCGACGCTCCAGCACCACGGCTTCGTCGACCAGGACCCGGACACGCGCGCGTATCGCGCCGGCCCCGCGCTCGCTGAGATCGGACTGGCGATCGTGCGCGCGGACGGCCTCCGCGAGCACATGCGGCCCTACATGGAGCGCCTGCGCGACGAGCTCAACGAGACGATCCAGCTCGTCGTCCTGCAAAGCGCGCAGTGCCTCTTCATCGAGACCGTTGAGTCGCACCGGCCTCTGCGCACGGCCTCGCGCGTCGGCATCACCGTCCCCGCCCACTGCCTCTCCGGCGGCAAGGCGCTGCTGGCGGAGCTGTCCCTCGGGCGTCTGCATGAGCTCTACCCGGCGCCCGAGCTGCCCGCAGCCACCGAGTTCTCGATCAAGACACGTGATGCGCTCGAGGCCGATCTCGAGGAGGTCCGCCGTCGCGGCTACGCGACGAACTTCGGCGAGAGCGAGGAAGAGATCGGGTCGATCGGAGTCGCCGTGCACGACGCCGAGGGCCGGCCGCGCGCGGGCATCGCCGTCTCAGGGCCGCTGTCGCGGGTCAACGAGTCGCGCCGCGAGCAGGTCGAGGCGATCGCATCCGCGGCGCGGCGCATGGCCAAGGAGGCGAGCACGGGGCTCGTCTGAGCCGTCCGCCCAGGTGATCACGCCGCCAGGCCCGCCACCGCTGGTGCCGGTGCCCGCAGCGCGTGGGCCGCGGCCAGGCCCGCCCACTCGCCGTATGGGGCGAACAGCGCGCGCACCTCGCCCTCGTCGGCCCGCGCGGCCGGGTTGCCGCCCGACTGCCAGCGCCCGAGGAGCTTGAGGTAGTTCAGGTCGCCGGCGGGCACGACGTCGTAGCGGCCCTGGCCGTGCACGGCGAGCATCTCCACCGTCCAGCGCCCGATCGTGGGGATGGCAAGCAGCCGCCGCCATGCGCGCTCGTGATCGGGGTCCTCGAGGTCGATCCGCCCCGCCGCCACCTCGCGC
>JBOGYT010000159.1:0-6272 GCA_050696955.1 Solirubrobacteraceae bacterium
GAGCGCCGGCCGGCGACGCGGTAGGGCTGCTCCACGAGCGCGACGCTGATCTGCAGCTCGCGGGCCACGTTGGCGACGGTGACGAGGTCGCGCGCCGCGACGCCTCCGCCCGCTCCGTGCCCGAGGATGAGGCCCGCCACCGGGTCGGCCACCGGCCGGACGTGCGCCAGCGCCGGGCCGTGCGGCGTGTCGAGCTCGAGTCGGGCCGTGTCGGAGCGGGCCATCGTCGCAGCTAGCGGGCGCTACGCAGCGGCACGAAGCGGACGGCCTCGAGCCGCTGGCGCTCGAGCCCCGTGGGCGTCCGGCGGACGAGGATGAGGTGCTCCTCGCCGCCGCGCGCGACGGGGGCGATGAGCCGGCCCCCGACGGCGAGCTGGGCCTCGAGCGCCGGCGGGACCTCGTCGCGCGCGGTCGCCGCGACGTTGATCGCATCGAATGGGGCCGCGGCCGGCAGCCCGTGCGCGCCGTCGCCGGCGAGGACGGAGACGTTGTCGATGCCGGCCGCCGCGAGCGCCGCCCTGGCGCGATCGGCCAGCCGGGGGTCGAGCTCGATCCCGTAGACGCGCTCGCACAGCTGCGCCATGACGGCTGCGTGGTAGCCCGACCCGGTGCCGACGTCCAGCACGCGGTCGCCGGCGCGCAGGTCGAGCGCCTCGCACATCCCGGCGACGACCGTCGGCTGCGAGATGGTCTGCCCGCCGCCGATCGGCAGCGGGGCGTCGACGTACGCGACCGAGCCGAGCGCGCGATCGACGAAGAGCTCACGCGGCACGGCGGCCATCGCGGAGAGGACGCGCTCGTCGCTGATGCGGCGGCGCAGGCTGCGCACGAGATCGTCGCGGTCCACGGCGTCAGCCTCCGGGCAGCAGCGGCGCGACGCGGTGCAGCAGATCGGTGACGATGCGCGCCGTCGCGCCCCAGATGTAGCGCTCGTCGTCGATGACGTAGACGCTGGTCCGAAACGGGATGCCGCGGCGCGTGAGCAGCCGCCGCTGCAGGCTCGCGCGCAGGTCGTCGAGGCGCAGCTCGAGCACCTGATCGACCTCCCGCACCGATCGGTTCCATGTGCGGCCGGGCTCGATGAGCCCGGCGAAGGGATAGATCGCGTAGCTCGTCGCGACGGTCGGCGTCGGGGTGAGCGGGCCGAGCAGCTCGACCGCGCCGCGTGGCAGCCCGATCTCCTCCTCGGCCTCGCGCAGCGCGGTGGTGGCGAGGTCGTCCTCGTGATCGTCGCGTCGGCCGCCCGGAAACGAGATCTCGCCGGGATGGCGGCGCAGCTCGTCGTGACGGCGCGTGAAGACGGCGTGCAGGGCGCCGTCCTGGACGTACAGCGGGACGAGCACGGCGGCCTGGATGCGGCCGTGGACATGCCGCGCATGTCCCTCCCGGGGCTCGCGCAGCGCGGCGCGCAGCGCGTCAGTGAGCGAGCTGGATTCGCTCGACACGCTCGTCGAACATGACCTCGCCGTCGAGCGTGCGATGCACCGGGCACTTCGTCGCGATCACCTTCAGGCGCTGGACCTGCTCGTCGGTGAGGTCCGAGGGCAGCCGCAGCGTCAGCGAGAACTTCGTGGGGCAGCCCCGCTCGGCGGGCAGGTACTCGCACTCGACCTCGACGTCGCCGATGTCCCAGCCCTTGCGCGCGGCGTACATCTCCATCGTGACCGCCGTACACGACGCGAGGCTCGCGGCGAGCAGCTCCTGGGGCGACGGGGCGGCATCGTCGCCGCCGCTCTCGCGGGGCTCGTCGGAGTTGATGCGGTGGTCGCGAACCTTGACGACGTGGCGGAACTTTGCGATGCGATGAGCCGATGCATGCATGGACACGATGCTACTCCCGGTCGGTAAGCGCGTTGAAGATGAGGCCTGTCGGGACCTTCGGGAAGAAGTACGTCGACTTGGGCGGCATGTTGACCCCGGCGGCGGCGATCTCCTGGATGAGCGCCACGGGGATCGAGCGCATGAAGAAGCCCGCGTCGTACGTGCCGGACTCGACGAGCTCGCGCGCCTCTTCGAACGAGCGCGCGTAGCCGAGCCCGCGCAGGTGGGAGATGTCGTCCTCGCTGAGGTCGAGCGGGCCCTTGAGCACGATCGCCTCGAGCACCGCGGTGTCGAGCCGCCGGTAGGGCTCGGGCATGTCGTTCAGCGCCTCGTCGGCGAGCGCCTGGTCCTTGAGCGTCAGGCGAAACGCGCGCTTGAAGAAGCTGTCGAGGTAGCCCATCTGGATGCCCGCGCCGTTGTCGTCGGAGGGCACGAGGTCGTCGGTCTCGATCGGCTCGATGTCGAAGTTCGCGCGCAGCGTCGTGGCGAGCGTCTCGGGCTTCTCGGTGCCCTTCAGTCCGTCGACGAGCCGGTGCGTGGGGAAGACGGTCAGGCCCTCGTCCTGGAGCGCGACGAGGCACATGAGCACGTAGCGGTGGTCGCCCTCGCCGCCGATCTCGTCGGCGTAGACGCGCGCGGTCTCGTAGCGATGGTGGCCGTCGGCGATGAGCAGCTCGGCGTCGGCGACCGCGTCCTGCACCGCCGCGATCGCGTCGGGATCTTCGATCCGCCACAGGCGGTTGCGCGTGCCGTCCGCGTCGGTCACCTCGCCGAAGGGCTCGCCGCTCGTCGCGGGCTCGAGCGCGCGCCACGCGCGCAGCTCGGGGTCGGAGTACAGCGAGAAGATCGGCGACAGGTTGGCCTGCGTCGCGCGGGTCAGGCGCAGGCGGTCCTCCTTCGGGCCGGGGTGCGTGCGCTCGTGCGGGCGGATCGTGCCGGGGCCGTAGTCCTCCACGCGCACGCGCGCGAAGAAGCCGTTGCGCGTCAGGCGACGGCCGTCGGGCGCGGTGTAGTCCTGCACGAGCGCCCACAGGGAGGGCTCGTCGTCGCGTACGACGGCGCCCTCCTGCCGCCATGCGTCGAGCAGCCGCGCGGCATGCTCGTAGCGGTCGCCGCCGCCGGGGTCCTCGGGGAGGTCGATGGCGACGACGTTGTGCGGCGAGCGCGCGGCGAGCTTGGCGCGCTCGTTCGGATCGATCACGTCGTAGGGGGGAGCGGCCAGGTCCTGCAGCGGGCCGGAGACGGACGGGTCGTAATGGAGGGCGCGGAGCGGCTCGATGCGGGCCATCGGCCGCGCAGCCTACCCAAGCGCGGGTCTACGACCGGCGCCCGAAGTCCGTCGTGTACGTCGCGGCCGGCAGGCCGTTCGTGGGGACGGGGGCCCCGGTGACGACGCCGATGCCGATGTGGCGGAAGCTGCGGTTCAGCACGTTCTTGCGGTGGCCGGGCGAGTCCATCCACGCCTGGACCGTGTAGGCCGGCGTTGCGAATTCGCCGGAGCCCCAGGCGAGGTTCTCGCCGAGCGACCAGCTCTTGGCGCCGTGCAGGTACTTCGTGCCCTTGCGCACGCGGCTGACGAGCGTGCTGCCGCTGGGACTGACGTGATCGAAGAAGCTCTGGGTGACCATGAGGCGGCTGTAGCGGCGAGCGGCCTTCTGCAGGTGGGCGTTTGACTTCACGGGCGCGAGCCCGCGGGTCGTGCGCTCCTGGTTGATGAGGCACAGCGTCGCCGTGCGCACCTGCGCCATGTTGGCGCCCGTCGGCGTGATGTCGGCGTTCTGGCACGGGGACGCGGCGGACGAGCCGGAGGGGAACGCGAGGGCCGCGCAGATCAGCGGGAGCGGGGCGAGGAGGCGAGCGATGGACCGGGTGCGTTGCACACGGGGTCCTTCGACCGCCTCAGCGTTTGTTGACTAATAAGGCGCGGCTGTCTGGACGAACGACCGACTGCCTTTGCGGGCTACCGGCCGCCCACCGTCATCGTGAACGTGGCGCCGCCACGGCCCTCCGGGTTGCCGAGCCACAGCCCGATGCCCACGTCGTCGTAGGCGCCGCCGAGGACGTTCGCACGGTGCCCGCCGTCGCTCATCCAGCGCTGCACGACGCTGCGCGGCGTCGCGTATCCGCCGGTCCCGTACGTGATGTTCTCGGCGAACGCCTTGCCCCGGTAGCCGGCCCGCTTCATCCGCGCCTTCGGCGTGCTTCCGTCCCGTCCGATGTGGGCGAAATAGCGATTGCGCACCATGCTGCGGCTGTGCCGCGTGGCGGCCTTGAGCAATGCCCAGTGGCTGCGGAGCGCCTTCATCGCGCGCTTGGAGCGCTCGCGGTTGAGCAGGCAGCGGATGGCCCGCTCCACCGGCTTGAGGTTGCTCTTGTTGGGCTTGAGGTACTGGCCCTTGCAGCCGGCGGCGCTCGCGGAGCCCAGCGGGCCGAGCGCGAGCGCGGCCGTGACCAGGACGACGACGCACGTGAGTGCCCGAGAATGCCGGCGCAGAACCCGCCTCCACATCCAGCTGGACCTTACGGAGCGGCGGCGCGCCGTGTCAGCCCGTACCGTTCAGTGCACGGGATGTAGCTCAGCCTGGTAGAGCACCGCGTTTGGGACGCGGGGGTCGTCGGTTCGAATCCGGCCATCCCGACTGCCGGCCCCCCGGCCGGCACCGAGGCCCCGGTAGCTCAGCCGCAGAGAGCAGCGGACTTCTAAGCTTGGGCTCTGGCCCCCGTAGCTCAGTTGGATAGAGCGTCGGCCTTCTAAGCCGAATGTCCCAGGTTCGAATCCTGGCGGGGGCGCTTTTCCCCTCCCACTTTTATGGTCGACGGACGGGTGTCGCACGGCAGTCTGCGCGGCTCGGGGCAACCGTTCGCGAGTCGCTGGGTGTCGGCGTGGGGTCGTCCGGCGCTGCGCAAATGTTTGCGAGCGCAACTACGTGTCAACCGGCGCAGCTGTCAGCTCACCGTGTCACGGAAGGCGATCGCCTCGCCGGCGATCTGCGTGGACTCCTCGACCGGAACGATGGGCTTCGCGTCGAAGCGCAGCCAGGGCAGCCACGGCGCCGTGGTCCGGGCAAGCGTGGCGGCGCTGTCGACCTCGACGATCGCCACGCCGCCGCTGTTGTCCGCGAAGCCGTAGAAGCCCTGGAACTCCGCTCCGTCGGGCGGCTGCCACTGGGCGAACACCGCGAGCGACCGCTTCTCGCCATCTTCGGTCGTGTCGATCCACTCCCACGTCACATGGAAGAGCATCGCGTCCTCCTTTCAGGGTGTGGCCGACTCTACCTCGACGGCGCCGGTCGGCGCTACTGCGACGACCTCGGCATCCGGGTCACCTCGTCGACCGGGAGGGTGAACTCGTCGCCGCCGCCGAAGCGGATGACCACCTGGTACTCGTCGACCATGCCGACGACCGTGGCGGGGATGATCTGGATGTCGCCGGAGAGCGGCGCGACGCGCATCCAAGCGACGCGATCGCCCTCCTCGAATTGCACCCGATCAGCTCCTCCACTTGACCGAGCAGCCGCGCGGCGACGTGTCGGCCGGGTCGGGTGCGCTGCCCGCCAGCACGGCGTCGAGCGCGTCGCGCAGCCACTGCGCGCCCTGCCTCTCGTCGCGGTGGTCGGCGTCGGGCGCGCCGCGGTAGCGCAGACGGTGCTCGGCGTCGAGCACGAAGACGTGCGGCGTGACCTGGGCGTCGAGCGCCCGGGCGACGTCCTGGCTCTCGTCGTAGAGGTAGGGGATCGGCCACGACTGGTCGCGCACGAAGCGGGCCATCGCCTCGGGCGAGTCGGCCGGGTAGCGCGTGGGGTCGTTGGCGTTGACGGCCAGGAAGCGCACGCCACGGCTCGCGTAGTCCTCGGCGACCGCGCGCAGGCGCGGGTTCCACGCGACGACGTAGGGGCAGTGGTTGCACGTCACGACGACGACGGTGGCCGGCGGCGCCGGGTCCGCCGGGAGCCCGTACTCGACGCCCTCGGTGTCGGTCAGCGCGAACGCGGGAGCGGTGTCGCCGAGTGCAAAGCTCACACGCTCATCGTCTCACGCGCGGCCACCCGCCAGCGCCCCGCCCCAGTGCTACATTCGGTCGCGCACGGTGGGCGTAGCTCAGCTGGTAGAGCTCCTGGTTGTGGTCCAGGCGGTCGGGGGTTCGAGTCCCCTCGCTCACCCTCCCGCGAATCGCCTGCAACGACGGGCCCTCAGCGGCTTCTACGCGCCGCCCGTCGCCTCCCCGGCGCCGGCCCCGCGGGTACGTGGCGGGTACGACAGGCCGCGGGCGACGCGGATCTCGGCCTCGGCGTCGATGTCCTGGCGGTCGCGGTAGTCGGCGATCACGTGCCCGTAGGTGCGCAGCGTCTGCTCGGCGCCGTGCCCGAGCTGCTCGGCGACGTAGTGGATCGCGCGCCCCTCGGCGAGCAGCAGCGACGCGAACGTGTGACGCAGGTCGTACGGCCTCGGGC
>JBOGYT010000160.1:0-5695 GCA_050696955.1 Solirubrobacteraceae bacterium
GCCCTCCAGCACCGTGACCGGTCCGCGCAGCCCTTCCTCGCGCAGCCGCCGCCCGGTGAGCTGGGCGAAGCAGAACGCGGACTGGCGCAGGCGCACCCCGGCGAGCTGCACGAGCCAGCCGATCCGCCCGCCGACCGGACCGAGGTACTCGCGCCAGTACTCGCGCGACCACAGCTCGTGGTAGTCGACGACGAGCCGGTAGCCGCCCACGCGGCGCATGAGGCCCGCGGCCAGCAGCGAGAAGTACGGAAACGACGCCGTGTGCACGACGTCGTAGCGGCGGCCGTTGCGCAGCAGGTGCCACAGCACGCCGGCGCCGAACACGAGCGGCGGAGCGATCCGCCGCCGTGCGCCGGAGTACAGCGCCATCCGCGGCCCGGCCACGACGACCCGTACGCCCTCCACCGACGGCTGCTCGCCCCGTGGCCACTGGCGCAGCGTCACGTACGTCACGTCGTGACCGCCGGACGCCAGACGCTCGGCGAGGTTGCGATACCAGCGCTCGGCGCCGCCGATCGTGTGCGGGAACAGGCAGTCGTAGACGATGAGGATGCGCACCGCGAGGGCAGGGTGTCAGACGCCGACGGTCGGTTAGGCTGTGGCAGTCGCGCAACCTTTCGCCGTCCGCGCGTTTACGTTTGTGCGAGCGCGCCCTCGCGCAGCACGTAGCCATGGCCTCGATCCAACGCACCCCAGCAGGGCTCGGCGAGCCGACGACGTCCAGCGCCGCCATCGAGGCGTCGGTCGTCATCCCGTGCCTCAACGAGGCCGAGAACATTCAGGAGTGCGTGCGCCGCTCGCTCGCAGCGATGGCGGAGGCCGGCATCGTCGGCGAGGTCGTCGTCGCCGACAACGACTCGGATGACGGCAGCGGGGAGCTCGCCGCGGCCGCCGGCGCGCGCGTGGTGCACGAGCCGCGGCGCGGCTACGGCTCGGCGTACCTGGCCGGTTTCGCCGCCGCGCGCGGCGAGTACGTCGTGATGCTCGACGCCGACATGACGTACCCGTTCGACCAGATCCCGCGCTTCGTCTCAGAGCTGCGCGACGGCGCGGACTTCGTCATGGGCGACCGGATGGACAACATCCAGCCGGGCGCGATGCACTGGATGCACCGCTACATCGGCAACCCCGTGCTGAGCGGCACGCTGAACCTCTTCTTCCGCACCGGCATCCGCGACGCGCACTGCGGCATGCGCGGGCTGCGGCGCGACATCCTGCCGCGCCTGGACCTGCGCGCGACCGGCATGGAGTTCGCATCGGAGATGGTCATCCGGGCGTCGAAGGAGCAGCTCGCGATCCGCGAGTTCCCGATCGAGTACGCGCCGCGCAGCGGCGAGTCGAAGCTCTCGCGCTTCCGTGACGGCTGGCGCCACCTGCGCTTTTTGCTCGTGCACAGCCCGACGCACCTGTTCATCGTGCCGGGCCTCGTGATGCTCGCCCTGGGCCTCGTCATCTCGTTCATCTCGCTGTCGCAGATCGCGATCTTCGGGCGCCAGTGGAACCTCCACACGACCGTCGCCGGCGAGCTCTTGTGCATCGTCGGGACCCAGGTGCTCGCCCTCGGCCTGTGCGCGCACGCCTACGGCACGTACTTCATGGGCGAGAAGGACCCGTGGTTTGACCGCATGCGCGCCCGCTTCCGCCTCGAGCACGGGCTCATGCTCGGGATGACCGTGCTCGTCGCCGGCATCGTCGCGGGCTCGCTGATCCTCGGCATCTGGATCGAGCGCGGCTTTGGCGCGCTGTCCGAGGAGCGCCTGGCCGTGACGGCCGCCACGCTCGTGATCATCGGGCTGCAGATCATCTTCTCGTCGTTCCTGCTGTCGATCCTCGGGCTGCGCCGGCGCGGCTGAGCGCGCGGCGGGGGTGGTGGGCGGCTCGGCGCGGGCTGGGTGAGGAGTTGGGAGAGCGGTCGTGGCGGATTTGCTGCTCATGGCGAGTCATATCCGCCACGACTGGGCCCTGATGCGGCCGCCGCCGCGCGCGCGCTTCACCGTGTCGGTGCCGCGCAGCAAGGCGATGTGGAAGGCGCTGCGCGCGATCCCCGAGACGCGGCCTCTGCCATGCGGCGGGGATGCATGTCAGCGAGGGCACGATCAAGACGCACGTCTCCAGCCTGCTGTGCAAGCTCGGCCTCCGCGACGCGTGCAGGCCGTCGTGCGCGCCTACGAGAGCGGGCTCGTCACCCCCGGAGACTGAGCCCGTCCATCGTTTCGAGAGCCGGTCCGGCTCTGCCGCTCCAGTCGCCGTCTTTGGGGGCTTTGATCGATCCGGGCCAGAGCGCGAAGTAGGCCGCCGCCACTGCAGCGGCCATAACAAGCAGCGCAAATACAACGGAGCCAACTCCGGCGTCCGCAGACGGCTTCGCCGCTGTCTCTTGGCCTCCTTGCTCCGCCAAGGACCTCACAGCTCCTCGGCCGCCCGCGGCGCCATCCGGTCGAACACCCAGAACCCCAGCAGCGTCACGCCGACGAGGATCGCCGCGGGCGCCGCCAGCAGCGCCGTCGAGCCCATCGCCTCGCTCACCGACGGCGCGCCGGTCAGCAGGAACCGCGCCTCCTGGATGAGCGACGCGACCGGGTTGAGCAGCGCGATCTTCGCGAGCGTCTCGGACTCGGCGGCGAGGCGCTCGATCGGGTACAGGATCGGGGTGGCGTAGAACAGCGCCTGGAGCACGACCTCCCAGATCGGCTCGATGTCGCGGTAGCGCACGTAGAGCGCGCTGAGCAGCATCGCCACGCCGGTCGCGAACGCCAGCAGGAGGACCAGCGGGATCGGCAGCAGCAGCCACGTCCAGCGTGGGTCGACGCCCGAGCCGGCGACGAACGCGGCGAGCACGACGAGGTTCAGCGCGAGGTTCATCGTCGCGACGAGCGCGACCGACAGCGGCACGACGGCGCGCGGGAAGCCGACCTTGCGCAGCAGCGACTCGCGATCGACCATCGACGTCAGCGCGCCGCCGCTGATCTCCGAGAAGCAGAAGTAGAAGATCATCCCCAGCAGCAGGATCACGCCGTAGAACGCGACGCCCCGGCCCGCGTCGATGACGTAGCTGAAGACGAAGTAGACGATCCCGAACAGCATCAGCGGGCGCAGCAGCGACCACGCGTAGCCCAGCGCCGAGCCGAAGAAGCGCACCTTCCAGTCGGTCTTGGCGAGCGTCAGCGCGAGGTTCCAGAACCGGCGCGGGTCGCCGCCGAGCGCGGACGGGCCGCGTACGCGGTAGGCGGCCGCGGCGCTCATTCGACCGCGGCCTGCGCCTGCCGCGGCGCGGCGAAGCGGTTGACGAAGAAGGCGTGGGGGAGGTCGACGATGCCGCCGCCACGGGCTTCGCCGCTGATGACGATGGAGGATGCGCTCTCGGCCAGCGCGATGACTCGGCCACCCGGTCCCGCCTCGCTGATCTGGGCGCTGAGGTCGTAGCGGCCGGGAGCGAGCCAGTTGTCGAAGCTCGTTCCGACCGTGGCGTGGGCGCCGGCCTCGAAGTCTCCCGTTCCCTCCTCGTTCGCCGTCGAGACGGCGAAGACGCGGCGGTGCTGCTCGTCGCTCAGCCAGAACGTGAAGACCGGCTCGCGGACCGCGTGACCGAAGTGCACGTGCGCGACGAGCGCGCACGACGCGCCCTGCATCACCGCGGCGTCGCGATGACCCTGGCCGTCCTGCGTCCAGATCTCGACCAGCTGCACGCCGGCGCCTTCATCGATGAGCGATGCCTCGCCGGCGCCCGGCAAGTCGCGCTCGCGCACGGGGAAGTTCACCTCGGTGTAGCGGCGCGTCACCGCCTTGGGATCGCCGATGGCGATGACCTCGCCGCGCTCGAGCAGCACGGCGCGGTCGCAGAAGCGCTGCACCTGGTTCATGTCGTGGGTGACGAGCAGGATCGTGCGGCCCTCGTCGCGCATGGCGTTCAGGACGTCGAAGCACTTCTGCTGGAACGAGGCGTCGCCGACCGCGAGGACCTCGTCGATGAGCAGCAGGTCGGCGTCGACGTGGACCATGACGCTGAACGCGAGGCGCACCTGCATCCCGGAGGAGTAGTTCTTGAGCTTCAGCTCGGCGAACTCGTGCAGCTCGGCGAAGTCGATGATCGAGTCGTAGCGCAGCCGCGCCTCCTCGGGCGAGAGCCCGAGCATGACGGCGTTGATGAGCACGTTGTCGTGCGCGGTGAGGTCGGGGTTGAACCCGACGCCGAGCTCGATGAACGGCGCCATCCGCCCGCGCAGCCACATCTCGCCGGCGTCCGCTTGGTAGATGCCCGCCAGGCACTTCATGAGCGTGCTCTTGCCCGAGCCGTTGCGCCCGACGATGCCGAACACCTCGCTGCTGCGCACCTCGAAGCCGACGTCGCGCAGCGCGTGCAGTGTGTCGAAGCGCCGCCGGCGAAACGGATGCAGCGCAAGCTCCTTCAGCGTGTGCACCTGCTCCTGGGGCAGGCGGAAGGACTTGGAGACGCCGTCGACCTGGACGGCGACGTCGGCCGCGGGCTCACTGGTCACACGCGGAAGGGTAGCCTCGCGGGTCATGGCTGAGCCCGCAGTGCAGCCCGCGTTGCCGCTGGGCGTCAACCTCGTGGGATACCTCGACGCGACGCTCGGGCTGGGCACGGCGGCGCGCAACGTGGCCGGCGCGCTGCGCGCCGCGGGCGTCGACGTCGCGCCGGTGGCGCTCGCCAGCGACCATCCCGTCCAGGACGGCGCCACCACGGTCTCCGAGGACCCCGTACACCCGATCACGATCGTCTGCGCGACGCCCGAGGGCATGGCCGGCGCGCGCGATCAGGCGCCGGCGGCCTTCGACGGTCGCTATGTCATCGGCCTGTGGTGGTGGGAGGTCGACGTCCTGCCGCAGCGCTGGATGCGCGCGTTCGACCTCGTCGACGAGGTGTGGGCCGGCTCGCGCTTCGTCGCCGACGCGCTGGCCGCGATCTCACCCGTGCCGGTGGTCGGTGTCCCGCTGCCGGTGCCCGAGCCGCAGGCCGACCCGATCGGCCGCGCCGAGCTGGGCCTGCCGGAGGACAAGTTCCTGTTCGGCTTCGTCTACGACTACCGCAGCGTCGCCGCGCGCAAGAACCCGGTCGGGCTCGTCGAGGCGTTCTGGGGGGCCTTCGCGCCGCAGGACTTCGACAAGGTCGGGCTCGTGCTCAAGACGCTCGACGCCGATGGCTGGGGCGCCGAGGAGCACGGCGAGATCGTCGCCGCCGCGGACGACCACCCGAGCATCATCTTCCTCGACGGCAACCTGCCGGCCGGCCGCAAGAACGCCCTGATCCGCGAGCTGGACTGCTACGTATCGCTGCACCGCTCGGAGGGCTTCGGCTTGACGATCGCCGAGGCGATGCTGCTCGGGACGCCGGTCATCGCGACCGACTACGGCGGCTCGCGCGACTTCGCCACGTCGTTCAACGCGCTGCTCGTGGATCACCGACCCGTGCGGATCGGACCCGACAACGAGCCCTACCCGCCGGAGGGCGTCTGGGCCGAGCCCGACCCCGAGCACGCGCGGACCGTCATCGGCGCCGCGTTCGAAGACCAGGAGGGGCTGCGCGCCCGCGCGCAACGGGCGCGCGGCGACGTGCTCGGCCGTCATGCCCCGGCGGCCGCCGGGCGCGTCATGGCCGACCGGCTCGCGCGCGTGCTGACCATGCCGCACGACGCCGCGGGTCGTCCCGCGGGGCTGGACCTCGACGGCATCCGCG
>JBOGYT010000161.1:0-3418 GCA_050696955.1 Solirubrobacteraceae bacterium
GGACAGGCGTCGGAAATCTCGCGCCGGCATTTCGCCGCTCGGTCCAGCACAGAGGCCCCGCAAGTAACCTCCTCCGCCGGATGGCGGATCGCTACGACGCGAGGGAGATCGAGCACAGGTGGCAGGAGGTTTGGGCCGCCGAGCACACCTGGGAGGTCTCGAACGACGAGGCCGCCCGGGGCGACGCCGCCTACGTGCTCGAGATGCTCCCCTACCCGTCGGGAGAGCCACACATCGGGCACCTGAAGAACTACGCGATCGGGGACGCGGTGGCGCACTTCTGGCGCCGGACCGGCCATACGGTCCTGCATCCGATCGGCTACGACGCATTCGGGCTCCCGGCGGAGAACCACGCGATCAAGACGGGCCGCCCCCCGCGCGAGTCGACCGACGACTCGATCGCGCAGTTCCAGCGCCAGTTCCGCGACTGGGGCATCTCCTTCGACTGGACGCGCGAGTTCGGCACCCACGAGCCGCGCTACTACCGCTGGACGCAGTGGATCTTCCTCGAGCTGTTCAAGCGCGGGCTGGCCTACCAGAAGGAGGCCGCGGTCAACTGGGATCCGGTCGAGGAGACGGTGCTCGCCAACGAGCAGGTCATCGACGGCCGCGGCGAGCGCTCCGGCGCCCTCGTCGAGGTGCGCCAGCTCAAGCAGTGGTTCTTCCGGATCACCGACTACGCCGACCGGCTGCTGTCCGATCTGGACACGATCGAGTGGCCCGAGCACGTCAAGACGATGCAGCGCAACTGGATCGGCCGCTCCGAGGGCGCCGAGGTCGTGTTCCGCAGCGAGGAGCTCGGCATCGACTACCCCGTGTTCACGACGCGGCCGGACACGCTCTTCGGCGCGACGTTCTTCGTCCTGGCGCCCGAGCACCCCGACGTCCTGACGATCGCGCACGGCAGCGAGCACGAGGACGAGGTCTCAGCGTACGTCGCGCGCGCGCTGACCGCCGGCACGCTGGAGCGCGGCGACGTCGACAAGCCGAAGACCGGCGTGCCGCTCGGCCGCACGGTGACGAACCCGGTCAACGGTGAGCAGCTGCCGATGTACGTCGCCGACTACGTGCTCATGGAGTACGGCACCGGCGCGATCATGGCCGTGCCCGCGCACGACGAGCGCGACCACGCGTTCGCGCAGGCGTACGACCTTCCGATCCGGCGGGTGATCGAAGGCCCCGACGACGAGTTGCCCTACGGCGGCGACGGCCCGCTCGTGAACTGCGCCCCCGAGTTCGACGGCAAGGACAACCGCCAGGCGCTCGACGAGATCGTGCGCTGGCTGGACCGCGAGGGCAAGGGCCACGCGTCGGTGAACTACCGCCTGCGCGACTGGCTCATCTCCCGCCAGCGCTACTGGGGCACGCCGATCCCGATCATCCACTGCCCGCGCTGCGGCGCCGTGCCGGTGCCCGACGACGACCTGCCGGTGCTGCTGCCCGAGGTGGAGGACTACAAGCCCAAGGGCCGCTCGCCGCTGGCGGCCGCCGAGGACTGGGTCCGCACGACGTGCCCCGCATGCGGCGGCCGCGAGGCCGAGCGCGAGACCGACACGATGGACACCTTCGTCGACTCGTCGTGGTACTTCCTGCGCTACTGCGACGCTGGCAACGAGGATGCCGCCTGGGACGAGGACGCGGTCGCCCAGTGGATGGCAGTCGATCAGTACATCGGCGGCGTCGAGCACGCGATCCTGCACCTCCTCTACGCGCGCTTCTTCACCAAGGCGCTCGCGGACATGGGCCACCTGCCGGGCGACATCCAGGAGCCGTTCGAGCGCCTCTTCACGCAGGGGATGATCACCCTCGACGGCGCGAAGATGTCCAAGAACAAGGGCAACGTCGTGTCGCCGTCGACGATCGTCGACCGCTTCGGCGCCGACACGGCGCGCGCGTACATCCTGTTCATCGGGCCGCCCGACCAGGACGCGGACTGGTCCGACAGCGGCGCGGAGGGCATGCACCGCTTCCTCGGTCGCCTATGGCGCACCGCCGCGGAGGCGGCGGACGAGCTGCCCGACCACCCGGTCCCCGACGAGCTGGGCGACGACGACCGGCGCCTGCTGCGCAAGACGAACTGGGCGATCGACAAGGTCACGACGGACATGAGCGAGCGCTTCAACTTCAACACCGCGATCGCGGCGCTCATGGAGCTGCTCAACGAGGTGACGCCGGCCAAGCGCGGCGACGCGTCGCCCGGCGCCGTGCGCTTCGCGCTGAGCGCGGCGGCCTCGCTGCTGTTCGGATTCGCGCCGCACGCCGCCGCGGACGCCTACCACCTGCTGACCGGCGAGCGCGTGTGGGAGCAGGACTGGCCGGACGCCGACGCCGCGTGGCTCGAGAGCGACACGTTCGAGCTCGTCGTCCAGGTCAACGGCAAGGTCCGCGACCGCGTGCGGGCGCCCACGCACGCCTCGCGCGAGGAGCTGCTCGAGCTGGCGCGCGCCGCGCCGAAGATGCAGGCGCACCTCGACGGCCGCGAGCTCGTCAAGGAGATCGTGGTCCCGGGCAGGCTCGTCAACGTCGTCGTGCGGTGACGGAAATGCCGTGGCGGGCTACGGCGCCGTCGCCAGCAGCGTCGTCTTGACGCGGCCGGTGAGGAGCTTCGTGGTCGCCTCGACCTGACAGACGTCGCGCGGCGCGTCGGGCAGCTTGAGCTCGCGGATGTTCGGGGTCAGCGTCGTGTAGCTGGCGCCGGTCGTCTTCGCGTCGTCGCCGTTGCCGTTCGTGCACGACAGGGCCCAGACGACCGTGACGCGCTGCTTCGGCGCCGCGCTGACGCGGATCGCGATCGCCGCGGGCTTCTTCACGGCGGCCTCGGCCTTCGCCTCGACGCGGTCACCCTGTGCCCGGGCCCGATCGACCACCTTGGTCGTCGGCTGCTTCTCGTCCTCGCCGCACGCCGCGAGCAGCACGCATGCGCTCATGCCGGCACACAGGCCCAGCATGGCGCGGCGAGCGGTCTGGCGCATGGGACTGCCGACCGTAACAGGGAGCACGGACCGCGTGGGACTGTCGTGACACGCTGTGCGCCGATGCCCGAGATGCGTGCGCCATACGTGGCCGTGGTGGGGGCCGACGGGGAGGTCGCGGCCGCGCTGCTGGCCCATGCGCAGGCGGTCGGGGCGCAGCTCGCGCGGCGCGGCGCGGTCGTCGTGACCGGCGGCCTCGGCGGGGTCATGGAGGCCGCCTGCCGTGGCGCCCACGAGGCCGGCGGAACGACGCTGGCGATCCTGCCCGGCGACGACCGCTCGGCGGCCAACCGCTGGGTCGACGTGGCCGTGGCGACGGGGATGGGCGAGCTGCGCAACGGGCTCGTCGTCCGGTCGGCCGACGTGCTCATCGCGGTCGGCGGCGAGTACGGCACGCTGTCGGAGATCGCGCTCGCGCTGAAGGCCGGCAAGCGGGTCGTCGGGCT